>JAJXTQ010000066.1 GCA_021783685.1 Pseudomonadota bacterium
CAACGCCGATCTGCGGCTCACGCCCAGCGGTCGGGAGCTGGGGCTGGTGGACGATACGCGCTGGGCGGCGTTCGCGCGCAAGCAAGCCGCGATCGCGGACGAACAGGAGCGGCTCCGGCGGACTTTCCTGCGCCCCGGCGATGCCGCCACCGCAGCGCTCGAAACCCGGTTGGGCGCACCGCTCGAACGCGAGCAGCGCGCCCTCGACCTGCTGCGTCGACCCGAGGTGGATTACGGCGCGCTGGCTGCGATCATCGGCGATCCGGTGGCAGACCCGGCCGTGGCGGAACAGGTCGAAGTGCAGGCGAAATACGCCGGCTACATCGAGCGCCAGACGCGCGACATCGAGCGCCAGCGCCTGCATGAGGAAACCGCGCTGCCGCCGACCTTCGACTACGGGCGCGTCGCCGGCCTGTCGCACGAGGTGCGCCAGAAGCTGGAAGCCGGGCGGCCCGCCACGCTGGGTCAGGCCGCGCGCCTGGCGGGCATCACGCCGGCGGCGATCTCCCTTTTGCTCATCCATCTGAGGCGCAGCGCCGCATGAAGCTTGTCACCGTCCGGCACCTGCCGATGTTCGCCGCATGGGCCCTGGCGCTGCTCACCCTGGCCGGCTGTTCGGATTCGGCCGATTCCTCCCGGCATCAGGGTCCGTCGATCGACAACGGACTCACCGTGCTGCGCAAGGCCAACGGCACCGAGCCGCAGACGCTCGATCCGCATCGCGCCGAGGATGTCTCGTCGGCCAACATCCTGCGCGACCTCTACGAGGGGCTGGTGCTGACGGGCGCCGAGGGGCCGCGGCCGGGTGTGGCGGAGCGCTGGGAGATCAGCGCGGACGGGCTGCGCTACGTGTTCCATCTGCGGCCGACCGCGCGCTGGTCCAACGGCGACGCCGTGGTGGCGGAGGATTTCGTCGCCGGCATGCGCCGCACCGTCGACCCGGCCACCGGCTCGAACTACGGCATGATCCTCGCGCCGATCGCAGAGGCCGAGGCCATCCTGGCCGGGCAGGCCAAACCCGAGACGCTGGGCATACACGCGCTGGACGCACACACGCTGGAAATCCGGCTGAAGGCGCCCACGCCGTATTTCCTGAGCCTGCTCACCCATTCGACCACCTATCCGATCCATCGCCCCTCGCTGGCCGAGTTTGGTGAGCGTTTCACGCGGCCGGGCAATCTGGTGAGCAACGGCGCCTATCAGCTCAGCGAGGCGGTGGTGCAGTCCCACATCACCCTGAGTCGCAATCCCCACTATTGGGACAACGCCCACACCCGCATCGACAAGGTGCGCTATTCGGCCATCGAGGATGCCTCCAGCGAGTTCAAGCGCTACCGCGCCGGCGAGGTGGACTGGGGCAGCGTGCCCACGGCCGATTTCGCCTGGGCCAAGGCCAATCTGGGCGAGGAATTGCACATCCATCCCTATCTCGGGGTGTATTTCTACGGTTTGAATCTCACCCGCACGCCGTTCAAGGACGCGCCGGCCTTGCGGCGGGCGCTGACCCTGGCCGTCGACCGGGAGATCCTGACCGAGAAGATCACCCGCGGCGGGGAGATCCCGGCCTACGGCTGGGTACCGCCCGGCCTGCCCGGCTATGAGCAGGCCACGCCGGATCATGCGCTCTGGACCCGAGAAGCCCGCTTCGCCGAGGCAAAGCGGCTCTATGCCGAGGCGGGCTACTCGGCAGAGCATCCGCTGAAAGTCGAGATCCGCTACAACACCCAGGAGGACAACCGCAAGATCGCGGTCGCCGTCGCGCAGATGTGGAAGCAGGTGCTGGGGGTGGAGACGACGCTGTTCAACGAGGAATGGAAGGTCTTTTTGCAGAACCGCAAGCAGAAACAGGTCACGCAGGTGTTTCGCAGCGGCTGGATCGGGGACTACGCCGACCCTTACACCTTCCTCGAACTGCTGCACTCCCGGCACGGCATCAACGATTCGGGCTACGCCAATCCGGCCTATGACGCCTTGCTCGCCCGCATCAGCGCCTTGCCCGGCGGGCCTGAGCGCGACGCCCTGATGCACGACGCCGAGGTCACGATGCTCGCCGACGATCCGGTGATGCCGCTGTTCTTTTATGTCAGCAAGACGCTGATCAAGCCGTGGGTGAAGGGCTATCGGCCCAACATCATGAACCAGCACTACACCAAGGATCTGTGGATCGAGCCGGCGGGCGGCGGCTGAATCGCGGTCGGCGGCAGGGGCGCGGTGGCCGGCGCGGCTTGCGGAAAAGCCCCCGGCCGTGATAAAAAGCTCGACTTTATTCAACGTTCAACGCGCGTTTTCGACTGCTGGGTCGGCGTGCACAGTTTTCGACCGATTGAGGATTCGACGCCATGTCGCGAGTTTGCCAGGTTACCGGGAAGCGCCCGATCACGGGAAACAACGTGTCCCACGCCAACAACAGGACCAAGCGCCGGTTTTTGCCCAATCTGCATGAGCAGCGCTTCTGGGTCGATGCCGAGCAGCGTTTCGTGCGGCTGCGGGTCTCCACCAAGGGCATCCGGATCATCGACAAGCTGGGCATCGATGCCGTTCTGGCCGACATCCGCAAGCGCGGCGAACGAGTCTGAGGGACTGAGTCATGCGTGACAAGATCAAACTGGTTTCGACGGCAGGCACCGGTCACTTCTACACCACGACCAAGAACAAGCGCACCAAGCCGGAAAAGATGGAGATCAGAAAATTCGATCCCGTCGTCCGTCAGCACGTGATGTACAAGGAAGCCAAGATCAAGTAAAGGCAGCCTCTGGGTTGTCTTTGCGAAAGGCTTGATGCCTGACCGAAAGCCCGCGTGATGCGGGCTTTTTCGATGCGGGAAAGGCTGCATGCCCGAGTTGCCGGAAGTCGAAACCACACGCCGGGGCATCGCCCCCGGCGTCAGCGGGCGTCAGGTCCTCGCCGTCGACGTCCGGCAGTGGGCCTTGCGTTGGCCGATACCTGCCGAGTTGCCGGCGCGGGTGACGGGACAGGTCGTCCGCGGCATCGAGCGGCGCGGGAAGTATCTCCTGGTGCGGTTCGAGCACGGCACGATGCTGGTTCATCTGGGCATGTCCGGCAGCCTGCGGCTGATATCCGCCGCCGAGCCGTTACGCCGGCATGATCACGTGATCTGGCAGTTCGACAACGACCTCAGTCTGCGCCTGAACGATCCACGGCGCTTCGGGTCCGTTCTTTGGACCGAGGCGCCTGCAGAACACCACCCGCTGCTCCGGGATCTGGGCCCTGAACCCTTCTCGGAGGCGTTCAGTGCCGAGTATCTCAAACGACTGACGGCCCACCGTCGCGCGGCGATCAAGACCACGCTGATGGATGCACGCGTCGTCGTCGGCGTCGGCAACATCTACGCCAGTGAAGCCCTGTTTCTGGCCGGTATCCATCCGGCGCGCGCCAGCGGACGCATTGCCCATCCGCGTTACGAGCGGCTGGTCGCTGCGGTCCGGCAGGTGCTGGAAGAGGCTATCGCCGCGGGCGGCACGACCTTGCGTGACTTCGTGGGCGGCGACGGCCGGCCGGGCTACTTCGCGCAGCAGCTTCGGGTGTATGGTCGGGCATCGCAGCCCTGCCGCGCATGCGCCGCGCCGGTCCGTCATTTGCGCCAGGGACAGCGGTCCAGCTATTTCTGTCCCGACTGCCAGAAGTGAACGTTGCGTCGGCCGCTCGAGTGCGCGTTGATCGCAGCGCGCCGTTACGGTAGCATTCTCCCTCTTTTGTCGCCGGTTCGGCGATTCTCCTTGCCTCACCGATCGATCGGGAGGCTTTCATCCGTAAGGAGTGTCCATGCGTCACTATGAAATCGTGTTCCTCGTCCACCCCGATCAGAGCGATCAGGTGCCAGCCATGTGCGAGCGCTATCGTTCCGTGATCGAGGCGGACGGCGGCCGGGTGCACCGGCTTGAGGATTGGGGCCGTCGCCAGTTGGCCTATCCCATCGAAAAGGTCTACAAGGCGCACTATGTGCTGATGAACGTGGAGTGCGGCCCGACCGCGCTGGGCGAGATCAAGAGCGCGTTCCGGTTCAACGACGCCGTGCTGCGCAATCTGATCATGGTCCGTCCCAGCGCCGATACGGCCCCCTCGCCCTTGCTCAAGTCCCGTGATGAGGAGCGCAGCGACGACGGCCGTTCGCGCAGCGCAGCCCGGGAACCCGCCATCGTGGACGGGGATGGGGACGAGGACGATGAAGGCGCGAACGACTGAGGTTCGCCCAGAGCGCGGGGTCGCGGATCCGCACCTTGCTCGCCGACCGTTTCGAGGAGAGTTTCATGTCGCGTAATTTTCGCCGTCGCAAGTATTGCAAGTTCACCGCCGAAGGCATCACCGAGATCGACTACAAGGATCTCGTGACCCTCAAGGCGTTCATCGCGGAAACCGGCAAGATCGTGCCCAGCCGCATCACCGGCACCAGCGCCCGCTACCAGCGGCAGTTGGCCAAGGCGGTGAAGCGCGCGCGTTTCCTGGCGCTGCTGCCCTACACCGACCAGCACTGAGCGCACTGCCGGGGTAAGGCGCATGCAGACGCTGGCCCGCTACGCGATGTCCGGGTTCTGGCCGGCGGTTCTGGTGGTCAGCCTGCTGGGCGTCGGGGCGTGGGTGCTGTTCCCGCTGATGTACCTGTCCGGTGCGCTGCTGGCGCTGATCGCCATGCAGCTGGGCCCGTCGAAGGCGGTTCAGGTGGTCGTGGCCTGCCTGTTGCTGCAGGGGGCCGCTGGTGCGGCGCTGATGGCCTCGCCAGTGTCCGCGATGGCCTTGGCGTCCCTGTTGTGGGTGCCGTTGGTGGCCCTGGGCGGGCGCGTGTGGCAGCGGGCGAGCCTGCCGTCGGCCTTGAGCATGGTGGCGGTACTGGGACTGGTGGCGGTGGTCGCCTTCTACGCGCTGCATGACGATCCGGCCCACTGGTGGCAGCAGCGTGTCGAGGGAGTGCTCGCCACTCAGATGGGCCGGATGGTCGAGGACGGGCCCGGCACGGAGCAGAACCTGAGCACCATCCTGCAGGGGGTGGCGCCTTACCTGCCGGGTGCGTTCGCGGCGGTGTGGGTGATGGGCCTGGCGGTCAGCCTGGTGATGGGACGCTGGTTGCAGTCGCGCCTCTATCGGGCCGGTGCATTCGGCGCCGAGTTTCAGGCGTGGCGACTGCCCCGCGGCTGGACCGCCGTCGCGCTCGTCTGCGCTGCGGGTGCCCTCTGGCGATCCGATGCAGCCGTCAATCTTCTGGTGCCGTTGACGGTGGTCCTGTGCCTGCCGGCCTTGGGGTTGCTGCATGGGCTGCTTCGCGATCGATCGGCGGGGCGCCTCTATCTCGGGCTGCTGTATGCTGCCTTGCTGGTGATGCCGCATTTGGCAATGATTTTGGCGGGGATTTCCCTGCTGGACAGTTGGATGGATTTCCGGGGTCGCGCCCGCAAGTCTGAATGATGGTTTGACGTATCGGGATGTTGAGATGGACGTGATTTTGCTGCAGAAAGTCGAGAATTTGGGCGGTTTGGGCGATCGCGCTTCCGTGCGCCCCGGGTATGCCCGCAACTATCTGATTCCATTTGGAAAGGCTGTGCCGGCAACGCCGGCCCGGATCGCCGAGTTCGAAAGCCGGCGCGCCGAACTGGAGCGCCACGCGGCCGAGAACTTTGCCCACGCCCAGGGTCGCAAGACCGAACTGGAAAGCGTGACGGTCACCTTGCGGGCCAAGGCGTCCAGCGAGGGCAAGCTCTACGGGTCGATCGGCAATGCGGATGTGGCCGAAGCCCTGAGCGCGTCGGGCCATCCGGTCGAACGCCGCGAGGTGCGCCTGCCCGACGGCCCGATTCGCATGACCGGCGAGTATGACGTCGCCGTGCATCTGCATTCGGAAGTCGATGCCGTGATCCACATGGTGGTGGTCGGCGAGGAGTAATTCCTTTACGCGAGTCCGTCGCCCGGCACAGGGCGGCCCGGGAAGGCCAGGCATGAGCGAGCGACGCCAACCGGCAGGGTCGAGCCAATCGGGCGATCTCGCCGCCATGCGCGTGCCGCCGCATTCCCGGGAGGCTGAGCAGTCGCTGCTGGGCGGCCTCATGCTCGATGAGGCGAGTTGGGAAGTCGTCGCCGACCAGGTCACGGAGGACGATTTCTATTTCTCCGCGCACCGGCTGATCTTCCGGGCGTTGGCGCATCTTGCCGAAGCAGCGCAACCACGGGATGTCGTCACGGTGTCCGAGTGGCTGCAGCGCGACGCCGCCCTCGATGGCGTCGGCGGCCTGGCCTATCTAGGGACGTTGGCGCGCGATACCCCCAGCGCGGCCAATGTCGGCGCCTACGCGGCGATCGTGCGGGGCCGCAGCGTGCTGCGCCAGTTGATCCGCGTCGGTACCGACATCGCGCAAAGCGGCTACGAGCCGCAGGGCCGTGAAGTGCCCGAACTCATCGACGCGGCCGAGCGGCAAGTCTTCCAGATTGCCGAAGCGGGTCTCCGGCACAAGCAGGGCTTCGTTCCCATCCGGCGGCTGCTGGCCGAGACCCTGGACAAGATCGACACGCTGTTCCAGTCCGACAATCCGATCACCGGCCTGTCCACCGGCCTCGTCGACTTCGATGAAAAGACCGCCGGCCTGCAGGCGGGAGACCTGGTGGTCATCGCCGGTCGGCCATCGATGGGCAAGACCAGCTTTGCCATGAATCTGGCGGAACACGCCGCGATCCGCGACAAGGTGCCGACGGCGATCTTCAGCATGGAAATGCCCGGTCAGCAACTGGCCATGCGCATGATCTCCTCGCTGGGCCGCATCGACCAGAGCCGGGTGCGCACGGGCCGCCTCGCCGATACCGACTGGCCGCGCATCACCTCGGCGGCGACCCTGATCGCCGAGGCGCCCATGTTCATCGACGATTCGCCGGCGCTCTCGCCCACCGAGATCCGCGCCCGCGCGCGACGTCTCAAACGCGAGCACGGCCTGGGCCTGATCGTGGTGGACTATCTCCAACTGATGCAGATCCCGGGCAATCAGGAAACCCGGGCCTCTGAAATCGCCGAGATCTCGCGCAGCCTGAAGGCGCTGGCCAAGGAACTCAGCGTCCCGGTGATCGCGCTCTCCCAGCTCAACCGCAACCTCGAACAGCGCCCCAACAAGCGCCCGGTGATGTCCGATCTGCGCGAATCGGGCGGGATCGAGCAGGACGCCGACCTCATCATCTTCATCTACCGCGACGAGGTCTATAACGCCGAAAGCCCCGACAAGGGCAGCGCCGAGATCATCATCGCCAAGCAGCGCAACGGCCCGACGGGGATGGTGCGCCTGACCTTTCTCGGCCAGTTCACGCGCTTCGAGAACTTCGCCTCCGACGACTTTGGCGGGGGATACGCGTGACCGGCCTTGCGCGCGGCATTCCCCGGATTCATGTCGATCTCGCCGCCCTGAAGCACAACCTGGCCGTGGTGCGGCGCCATACCCCCGGGGGCCGGGTGATGGCGGTGGTCAAGGCCGACGCCTACGGTCACGGTGCGCTCGTCGTGGCGCAGAGCCTGGCGGCCGAGGTCGAGGCGCTGGCCGTGGCACGGCTCGATGAAGCCCTGCGGCTGCGCGCCGGCGGAATCCGGACGCCGATTGCGGTGCTCGAAGGCATCTTCGACACCGATGGCTTGCAACTGGCAGCGCAGCTCGGTCTGGACCTGATCGTGCACGATGCCCTTCAGGTCGATCTGCTCGAGCGGACCTCCCTGCCGGGTCGCGTGCGCATCTGGCTCAAGGTCGATACCGGAATGGGGCGGCTCGGCGTGGATGTCCACGCAGCCGGCGCGCTGTGGCAACGGCTCACGGACTGCCCGGCGGTGGCGCCGCCGGTGGGCTGGATGACGCATCTGGCGCACGCCCGGCGCGGCGAGTGCCCCGAGACGGATCACCAGCTGGCGCTGTTCGCGATCGCGAGCGCAGGTTCCGGTGCGCCACGCAATATCGCCAACTCCGCAGGCATCCTCGCGTGGCCTCGGACGCACGCCGACTGGGTGCGGCCCGGCGTCATGCTCTACGGGGTGTCGCCGTTTGCGGGCGAGGAGGGCGCCGACTGCGGCTTGCGGCCAGTGATGTCGCTCTGCTCGGAGCTCATTGCCGTCAAAGCCTTGGATGCCGGGGATGCGGTCGGCTATGGCGGCACCTGGCGCACGCCACGCGCGACGCGCCTGGGTGTGGTGGCTGCCGGCTACGGAGACGGTTATCCCCGTACGCTGCCGAGCGGCACGCCGGTATGGGTCAATGGTCGTCCCGTGCCCTTGGTGGGCCGCGTATCGATGGATCTGTTGACGGTCGATCTGGGACCGAACGCCGCAGACGTTGTGGGCAGCCCGGTCGTGCTGTGGGGCGCGGGTGGTCCCTCCGTCGAGGCGCTGGCGGCATCGATCGGAACCATCGGTTACGAGCTG
>JAJXTQ010000067.1 GCA_021783685.1 Pseudomonadota bacterium
TCGCGGCGCTTAAACGCAACTATCCCGATCTCGACCAGAAGGTGTTCGAGGACGAGTGCCTGGACGTGGGCAACCTGAACCTCGCCTTCCGGGCCGTGATGCAGGCCTCCCACGTCGAGGAGGCTGCAACGCCGGGGGAAGCCTGAGGCCGGTGCCGGTCGATTGGGACGCGGTGTATTGCCTCCTCATCGAGCGCACCGGCTGGACCTGGGACTATGTCGACCACCACATGGATCTGCCGCGCTTTCTCGCGCTGGATCGGTACTGGCGCCGCCACCCGCCGCTGCGCGACATGGTGCAAGCCTATCTCGGCATCAAGCCCCCGCTCGAGCGCGAGACATCGAACCCCTCCACCGGCAATGACCAGGCCGACCTCGACGCATTCATCGAACTCTTCCGGGCCGCAGGCGGGAGCATCGCATGACCAAAGTCGCTGAACTGCAGATCGAGATCGCGGCCAACGTCGCGCGGCTGACCTCCGACTTCGGACGCGCCAAGGAGGAGGTCAATCGCTCGATGGGCCAAATCCAGCGGACGGTCCGCGAGCAGCTGGATGGTGTCAAGGAATCGCTCAAATCCATGAAGGAGATGGTCGAGGCGATGGGCATCGCGATGCTCGCCGAGCACCTGGTCGAAGCCGCCAAGAGTGCGGCCGAATTCGGCGACCGGATCGAGCACGCCGCGCAGCAGACGGGGATGAGCACCGAGTCGCTTCAGGGACTCGGTTTTGCCGCCAAGATGTCCGACGTCGACTTCCAGTCCTTGTCGGTCGGGCTCGAACACCTCTCGCGCGCGATGCTGCAGACGCAGCAGGGCTCCTTGCAGTCGGCCTCCGCCTTCCGGTCGGTGGGGCTCTCCGCCCAGCAGCTCCAGAGCATGAGCATGGACGAGGTGCTCGCGAAGGTCGCCGACCGCTTCCACGCCACGCGCGACGGCGCGACCAAGACGGCGCTCGCCATGCAGCTCTTCGGGCGCTCGGGGGCGGAGTTGATCCCGCTCCTCGACCGAGGATCCGAAGGCATCGACGCCCTCGAGGCGAAGGCGAAGCAGCTCGGCATCGTCATGAGCGAGGAGTCGGTGCGCCAGTCGGCCGCCTTCGCCGACAAGCTGAAGGAAATCTCGGCCGAAGGCCAGGCGGTCACCCGCAACCTGATGGGGGAACTGATGCCCGCCATGAACCGGATCGTGGATGCCTTCCTCAAAGGGACATCCGATGGCGGCGTGCTGAAGGAGGTGTTCCGGCAGATGGGGGACGCCGCCGTGTGGATGACCGGCTTCATCGCCAAGCTCGCCGCGACGGTCGAAGCGCTGGGCAAAACCATCGCCATGGTGGCGGCGGTCGTTTCGCACCCGATGTCCGCCAAATCCATCTTCGAGGCGTGGAAAGAGGATGTCGATGCGCTGCAGGCCAGGACCAATGCCTTTCTCGCCACGCTCGACACCGCATCCAAAGCCTCGTCGCCATCCGAATCGGAGGGCGCGACCGGCACGGGGACGCTCGCGGTATTCCGGACGAGCGGGGGTCGCGGCGGCGGGCGTCACCACGGCGCCGCCGAGCGGTCGCACATGGCCGAGTACGAAGCGCGTCTTGCCGAGGCGAAGGTCTACTACCAGCAGACGAATGATCTGCGGGAGTATTCGAAGGCTCAGGAAATCCGGTACTGGCAGGACATCCTGGAGACGCAGAAGCTCTCCGCCAATGACCGGATCGCCATCGAGCGCCGCGTCTCGTCGCTTACGCTCGATCAGATGAAGCAGGATGCCGCCGAGCGCCGCAAGCTCGCGGAGGAAGCCATCCAGGCGCACCGGGATCAGGCGTTGAATGACGTGGCACTCGACGAGCAGAAGGCGCGCACACAACGCAAATCCGGCCGGATCACCCACGACCAGCTGCTGCAGATGCAGCAGAACTTCGAGGACGAGAAATACCGCATCGAGGTCGATGCCCAACAGAAGCGCATCGCGCTGCTGCAGGGCGACCCCAATCACGATCCGGTCGCGTTGCAGCGCCAGCTCGATCAACTCGCGCAGATCGAGCAGAAGCACGCGCTCGACATGGAAAAGCTCCACACCCAGGCCGCGACCAACGCCGTCGCCGCCTGGCAGAAGGCCTTCGCCCCCATCACCCAGGCGTTCGACACCACCATCAAGGGCATGATCATGGGCACCACCACCTGGCAGAAGGGGGTGACGCATCTGCTCGATTCGGTGGTGGCCGAGTTCGTCGGTGCCGGTGTGCGGATGGTGACGCAGTGGGCGGCGAACGAAATGGCCAAGACCGCCGCCACCGTGACGGGCACGGCCACGCGCACGGCGGCCGAACAGCAGGCCAGCGCCTCGGGGCTCGCGTCCTCCGCCATGGCGGTCATCAAAGCCATCATGAACGACGCCGCCAAGGTGTTCTCCGGCGTCTGGGCGGCGCTCTCCGGCATTCCCTATGTGGGGCCGGCGCTCGCTGCGGCATCCGCCCCTGCGGCCATGGCCACCGTCGCGGGGGTGGCCGGCAGTGTCGCGTCCTCGGCGGGGGGCGCCTGGCAGATTCCCGCAGACCGGTTGAATTTCGTGCACCGCAACGAGACCATCCTGCCCGCCGACAAGGCGGCCGGCCTTGATCGGCTGATCAACGGGGGCGCAGGCGGCGGCACCGTGCACATCCATGCCCGCAGCGACGCCGACGTGGTGCGGGTAGGCGACCTGCAGGCGCTCCTGCGGCAGATGGGACGCAACTTTGTGCCGGTGACGCGCTTCCCATGAACGTCCTGGCTGCGTGGGAACTGGGCGGCAATTGGGGGCACGTCGCGCGCGATCTACCCGTGCTGCGCCGCTTGCAGGCGCAAGGCCACGATGTCCGGTACGGGGTGCGGGATGCGACGATCGCGGCTTCCCTGTGTGCATCCATCGGCATCCATTGTGTCACAGCGCCCCACGGTGCTGCGATCCGGCGGATGCCGCGCGGACTTGCGGGCTACGGGGCCATCCTCTTTGCCGACGGCCTCAATGATGCGGCGATGCTGGAGGGGCGGCTCGCCGGCTGGATGCGGCTCTTTGCCGAGCACAGGATCGATGTCCTGCTCGCCGACTACGCGCCCTCGGCGCTCCTGGCTGCTCGCGTGGCGGGCATTCCGTCCGTGGCGGTGGGCAGCGGATTCGAGATTCCGCCGGATGCGGCGGAACTGCCGTCGTTTCTGGCGGATGCCGATCGAGACGCGCCGGCGCGCCGGTTCTCCGAGGACCTGGTGCTCTTCAACGTGAACCGGGTGCTGCGCGCCCTCGGGGCGGCCCCGCTCGAGCGGTTGGCGCAGGTGTTTCAGGGTGCGCGCAATGTGCTCACCACCGTGGCCGAACTGGACCACTGCGGTGCGCGTGCGGACGCCACCTATGCCGGCCCGTTGCAGGACCTGCCGGGCGGTGTGGCGGCGAATTGGAAAGGGACGACCGGGCCCCGCGTACTGGTCTATCTGCGCGGAACGGGATCGATCGTCGACCTGGTGCTGCAGGCGCTGGAGAAAATCGACGCCGAGGTCATCGCGGTGCTGCCGGAGGTGGGACGGCGCCCCGACGTTCGCGCCGAAATCCAGGTGTTCCGGCAGCCGGTGCGCTTCAATGGTCTGCTGGAATCAGCCGATCTCGTGATCGCCGCAGGAATCGGCGCCGTCACCACCGCGCTGCTCGCCGGGGTTCCGGTGCTCGTGCTGCCGGCCAACGCCGAGCAGGCGATGTTGGCCCGCAGGGTCACGCAGACGGGCGCCGGAATGTTCGTGGATGGCGGGACGGCGGCAACCGTCCCGGATGCGGTTCACCGCCTGCTGAGTGATGCCGCCTACCGAGCTGCCGCCAGGGCACTCGCCGCGAAATACACCGGCCTACGCATGGAATCCGCCGTCCAGACGGTGATCGACGAAATCCACAACGTTTCATCGCACCATTCATGAGCTTCGCCATCGTCACCCCGCCGCCGCCTCCGGGTTGCGGCAAGGTCTTTCCGACGCTGCCCGGCATCCAGTGGGGCGTGCAGAAATCGCCGCAGTTCAACACCGCGACCCACCGGGCGGTGTCCGGGTTTGAGGTGCGCGCGGCGCGCATGCAATATCCGCTGTGGACCTTCACGCTCTCCTACGAATTCCTGCGCGATGGGGCCTACGCCGAAATCGAGACCCTGATGGGGTTCTTCCTGCAGCAGCGGGGAAGCTTCTCGGCCTTCTGCTATTCGGATCCGTCGGACAACGCGGTCGTGAACCAGCCGTTCGCCACCGGCGATGGCGTCACCAGCACCTTCCCGCTCACGCGCGCCTACGGCGGCTTCGTCGAGCCGGTGCAGAACCTGAACGGCACACCGGAGATCTTCGTGGGCGGGGTGCTTCAGGCCTCGACCGCCTTCTCCATCGTCAACGGGATGGTCTCGTTTGCCACGCCACCTGCCGTCGGTGCCGTGCTCAGCTGGACGGGGTCGTTCTTTTACCGCGTGCGCTTCGTGAACGACCACGCGGACTTCAACCAGTTCATGTACCAGCTCTACGAACTCAAGCAGATCGCGTTCGTGGGCAGCCCCTTGAACAAGGTGTGACATGAAACAAGCCTCCGCGCTTACCCGATCGCTGCTCGCATCGAACCAGTTGCTCTATGCCGATCTCTACACCATCACGCTCATCTCGGTGGATCCGGGCGCATCACAGGGTGGCTATGGATACGGCTACGGTCCGCCGGCGCCGACCAGGCTCTACTACACCGACGCCGACCAGAACCTCGTCTACAACGGCAACACCTATCTGTGCACGCATCCGGCGGTGGCGAGATCCGGCATCAAGTGCTCGCTGGACCTCTCGGTCGACACGGTGGAGGTGTCGATCTTCGGATCCGCGTCCGATCTCGTGCTGGGCGTGCCGTTTCCGCAGTTCGCCGTCAACGGCGGCTTCGATGGGGCGACGGTGAGCATCGACCGCTGTTTCATGCCGAGCTACGGCGACACCTCGGCCGGGGTGGTCAATCTCTTCTTCGGCAACGTCTCGGAGGTCAAACCTTCGCGCTCGAGTGTCGTGCTGACGGTGAGTTCGCAACTGGAGTTGCTCAATCTCGACATGCCGAGAAACCTGCTCTCGCCCGGCTGCATCCATGCGCTCTTCGATACCGGATGCACGCTGACCCAGGCCTATTACGCCGAATACGACTGGGTGAGCAGCGGATCGGCCCTCACCATCGACAGCACCGGCCTCAACATGCCGTCGGGGTATTTCACTCAGGGCACGATGCTCTTCACCTCGGGCGCCAATGCAGGGGCCGCCGCGACCGTCAAGCAGCATACGCTGGCGAATGGGGTCAACACCTTCGCGCTGATGACGCCCATGAACGCCGCCCCGGCCATCGGGGACAACTTCACCGTCTTCCCCGGCTGCGACAAAACCATGGCGACCTGCCAGGCGAAGTTCAACAACCTCGTCCACTTCCGCGGCTGGCCCTTCGTGCCGTCGCCCACGGCGAGCACCTGAGATGAACGGCACGCGAGAAGACGTCCTGACCGAATTGCAGGAGTGGCTCGGCACGCCCTACCACCATGCCGCCCGCGTCAAGGGTGCGGGCGTGGACTGCCTGATGCTGCTGCTGGAAGTCTACGGGCGCGCGGGCGTGTTCGCGCGCAGGGGGGTGGAGGTAGCGACCATCCCGATCCCGCGCTATTCCCGCGACATCATGCTCCATCGCAACGAGGAAACCTACCTCGAGGGCATCCGGCAGTACGCGGCGGAAGTGGCGGAGCCGGCGCCCGGCAACATCGCGCTGTGGAAGTTCGGCCGGATCTACAGCCACGCGGGCGTCATCACCGCTTGGCCCTTCATCATCCACGCCTACGCCCCGGAGAAGATGGTCGTCATCGGCAACGCCGCGATGGGGGCGCTGGCAGGCCGCCCGGTGCGCTTCTTCGATCCGTGGGGAATGCCATGAGCGGGCTCTTCGGCGGCAACAAGCCCCGGCCCTCGGGCTGGCAGACCCCGGTGCTGGCGGGGCTGCAGATCCAGAAGACCGGCTACAGCCAACCCGTGCCCATCGTCTACGGCACCGCGCGCGTCTCGCCCACCCTCATGTACTACACCGACTGGCAGGTGCATCCGCACACCAGTTCGCAGAGTACCGGCGGCGGCAAAGGCGGCGGCGGGGGCGGCTCGATCACGACCACCACCTACACCTATTCGGCCACGGTCTGTTTCCTGCTGGCCGAAGGCCCGGTTGCGGGGGTGTCGCGCATCTGGCGCAATCATGTGTCCTACGCCAACCCGGCGGCGGTCGGCTTCACGATCTTCCCCGGCAGCTATCCGCAGACCCCCTGGGGATACTTGAGCTCCGCGCACCCGACCGAGGCGCTGGGCTACGCCGGCAGCGCCTATGCGGCGTTCGCCAACTATGACCTGGGAAGCAACGGCTCGCTCGGCAATCACCTCTTCGAGGTCGAGGGCGCCCGGATCGCGGCGGGCACGCAGGACGCCAATCCGGCCGACGTGATCCGCGACTTCCTCACCAACCCGTACTACGGCGTGCTGTCCGTATTCCCCAACGCCTGGGCGCCGCAGTCGTTCCTGGGTGACCTGACCGCGCTGCGCAACTGGTGCGCAAACAATGGGCTCCTCATCAGCCCGGCGGTGGCCACCCAGCGCGCGGCGCACGACTGGATCGCCGACTGGCTGCTGGTGGCCAACGCGGGCGCCTTCTGGTCGGAGGCCACACTCAAGATCATCCCCTACGGCATGGTCTCCGCCACGCCGGTCTATGACCTCGGAGATGACGATTTCATCGTCAAGGGAAGCGAAGATCCGGTCGTCGTCACGCGCAAGCGCCGGGCCGACGCCTACAACGACGTCTCGGTGGAATATCTCGACCGCGCCAATGAGTACACGGCCGCCCCCGCGCGGGTGACCGACCAATCGGCGATCGAGACCTTCGGCGTGCGCACCAAACCCACCGTCACGTTGCACTCGATCTGCCTGCCCACGGTGGCCCAACAGGTGGCGCAGGCCATCCTGCTGCGCGAGATCTACATCCTCAACACCTTCCAGTTCAAGCTCTCGCCGCGCTACTGCCTACTCGAACCCATGGACGTGGTGACGATCACCGACGCCATGCTGGGGCTCGATCACACACCGGTGTTGATCACGGCCATCGAGGAGGATGCGAGCGGTCTCCTGACCATCACCGCCGAGGAGTTCAACCCGGCGTTCCATGCGTCGCTCGCCTACGACGCGCAGGCCGCCTCGGGCTACATCCCGAATCTCGGCACCGCACCCACCCAGATGTCAGCCGCGACGATCTTCCTGGCGCCGCCCGCAGCAACCGCCGGCGGCAACGAGGTCTGGATGGCGGTCGTCAATCTCGACCCGCTGTATGCCGGCTCGCAGATCTACCTGAGCTATGACGATGTGAGCTATCAGCCGATCGGGGTGATCTACGGGAATTCGACCGCAGGGGTGACGACCACCAGCCTGGCCCCGGCGCCGTCCGCCTCGCCCGGGGTGCTCGACACGGCCAATACCCTGGGCGTCGATCTGTCGGCAAGCAAGGGAACGCTCGCAAGCGTGAACCAGGCTGCGCTCATGACCTACGGCACGCTCTCGCTCGTGGGCGACGAGTTCCTCGCCTGGCGCGATGCGACGCTCACGGCGACGTCACACTACACGCTGGGCACTCTGCTGCGCGGCCTCTATTACAGCGCCGACCAGAACCCGGTCGCGGCGGGCGCGCGTTTCGTGCTGTGCGACCAGACGCTGTTTCGCTATCCCTACAACCCAGCCTTGCAGGGCAAGACGCTCTACTTCAAGTTCGTCGCGTTCAACGCCGGGGCGGTGGCGGTGCAGGACATCGCGCAGGTGCCGGCGGTGGCCTTTCTCGTAGGCCAGCAACTCTCCGTGCCGCCCGCGCCCACGGGACTCACCGTCGCGCAGAGCGGCAGCACGGTCGATTTCAGCTGGGTCGGATCCATGATCAACAGCGCCCGCTACGAACTGCGCTATGTGCCGCAGGGCAACGCCGCCAATTGGGATGACGGCGTGCTGATCGCAACCTCCATCACCCAGACCGCCTATGCCTCGGCGCAGGTGCCGCCCGGCGCGTGGATCTTCCTGCTGGCAGCAGAAGATTCCGGCGGCAATTACTCGGCGGCGGCGGTCTGCGATTTCAGCGTCACGGATACGCTCACCGTGCAGGCCACGCTCGACTGTGGGCCGCAGTGGCCGGGAACCCTGAGCCATCTGGTCGAGCACTGGACGGGAAAGCTCGTCCCGCAA
The DNA here is from genome assembly GCA_021783685.1 of Pseudomonadota bacterium. The sequence goes on from JAJXTQ010000067.1 coordinate 8,265, forward strand.
GGGCAAAACCCGACGATGGATGACGGCTGGGACACCTTCGATGCACTGGTGGCCAATCCGTATCCCACCTGCTCGTTCACGCCGCAAGCCGTGCTCGACCTGGGATCG
>JAJXTQ010000068.1 GCA_021783685.1 Pseudomonadota bacterium
CAGATCGGCGGGCAGGTCGACGGTGCTGTAGCTGTCGTGGATCTTGATGCGGCCGATGAAGCGGCTGTCGATGCCGCCTTCGTTGGCGATGGCACCGACCAGATTGGCGGGCTGCACGCCGTGTTCCCGGCCGACGTCGACCCGGAAGGTTTCCATGTTTTCCGCCGCCGCCGGGCGCGTGCCGGCGCGTGCCCCGGCCGGCCGCTCCGGGCGGGTAGCCGGCCGCGTCGCTTCGCGTTCGGACTCACGCGGATGCGCGCGGGGTCTGGTGGCCATGGACGCCGGCACCGCTTCCCTGCCCGCATCGAGCAGCATCGGCGCCTCGCCATGCAGCAGCGCGGCCAGCGCGGCCGCGGCGTCGAGCGGATCGACCGCCTTTTCGGCGCAGAACTCCGTGATCAACTGCCGGTAAAACGGCTGCTGGGCGTGGCCGAGCGCGGCCTCGATGGCGGCCTTGAAGCGGGCGATGCGGCGCTCGTTGATGCGCGCGACGCTGGGCAGCTCCATGGACTCGATGCGCTGGCCGGTGGCGCGCTCGATGGCCTGCAACATGCGCGTCTCGCGCGGCGCGACGAACAGGATCGCCTCCCCGCTGCGGCCGGCGCGGCCGGTGCGGCCGATGCGGTGCACATAGGCTTCGGTGTCGTAGGGAATGTCGTAGTTGATGACGTGGCCGATGCGCTCCACGTCGAGGCCGCGGGCAGCGACGTCGGTGGCGACCAGGATGTCGATGCGCCCGGACTTGAGCCGGGTCACGGTCTGCTCGCGCAGGTTCTGGGGAATGTCGCCGTTCAGCGCGGCGGCGGCATAGCCCCGCGCGGCGAGATTGTCGGCGAGCTGCTCGGTTTCCACCTTGGTGCGCACGAAGATGATGACGCCGTCGGTCTCCTCCGTTTCCAGGATGCGGCTCAGCGCCTCGAACTTGGGCAGCCCGCCGACCCGCCAGTAACGCTGGCGGATGGTCGGCGCGGTGGTGGTGCGCACCGCGATGGCGACCTCGGCGGCATTCTTCAGGTGCCGCTGCGCGATGCGCTTGACGGCGGCTGGCATGGTGGCCGAGAACAGCGCGATCTGGCGGGTCGCCGGCGTCTGCTCTAGGATCCACTCCACATCCTCGATGAAGCCCATGCGCAGCATTTCATCGGCCTCGTCCAGCACGAGGCAGCGCAGGTGCGCCAGATCGAGGCTGCCGCGGCGCATGTGGTCCATGATGCGGCCCGGAGTGCCGACCACCACCTGAGCGCCCTGGCGCAGGCCGCGCAACTGCTCGGCGTAGCCCTGTCCGCCGTACACCGCCAGCGCCCGGAAACCGGGCAGGTGCGCGGCATAGCGCTGGAAGGCCGCGGCGACCTGCAAGGCCAGCTCGCGAGTCGGCGCCAGCACCAGCGCCTGGACGCCGGGAGCGTCCGGCGCGAGGCGCGACAGCAGCGGCAGGGCAAATGCCGCGGTCTTGCCGGTACCGGTCTGGGCCTGCCCCAGCACGTCCTGGCCGCCGAGCACGTGCGGGATGATGCGCGCCTGGATCGGCGAGGGCGTTTCATAGCCCAGCTCGCCGACGGCGCGCAGCACGGGTTCGGCCAGGCCGAGATCGCTGAACAGGACTTGGGAATCGGACGTATCGGTCGTCATGGGAAATGTCACCGCGAGAGATAAGGGCGCGCGTGGAAAGGCCAACCGCGCGAATCCCTGCGGTGCGAAGGCTTTCGGACGCCTGTGAGGCGAATCGCGCCATCACCGGCGCGGGCAAAATCAGGGCTTCCTGGAAGCGGGAGGCCAGCCCGGAATGGGCATGGCCGCGCCATTGTAGCCGATTGGCGGCCAAATGGCGCTGGCGCTGGCGCTGGCGCTGCTTGCGGTGTCCGTGGCGATCGCCGATGGCCAGCGGCAGAATCGGCGACCTCCTACATGGGCCGCCCTGACATTCGCGATCGCGTGGCGCTCACCAACGGCGAATTCGCTCGTCTGCTCGACGGCGTCATCACGCCGGACGGCAAGGCAAGCCGCACTCGAAAAACACAACTCCTTTCTCAAGGAGTTGGGATTGCCGACGCTGCCGTGAATGCAATGCCTCGTCGAATTTCCGGTCGATCATCGGTGCTCGGTTCGCCGGGATCGACCGATGGGTGGTCGTTGTGGGTGTGAGCACGACGACACTGGATGTCGTCATTCCCGTCGGCTATCGCGCGTGAAAACGCAACACCTGCGGCGCCCGATCGGCGCGCTCGGGCGCGTCATCATCCGCCAAGGATCTTCCGCAGCCAGTCATCGACCACTAGGGTGGCGGGGTAATCGGGATCGCCGAGCCGGCGGTTGATCTCGATGTGGCCGCGCAAGCCGCTGCCGGCGAAACTGCCGTAGTCGACGGCACTGCCGGCAGCTGTGAGCGCGCGGCCCAGCGCCTCGGTCTGCCGCACGGCGTCGGGCCGCTGTATGTGCAGCAGCAGGAAGGCCGGCGCATTGGGCGCGGCGGCGTTGTGGATGGGCGAAAGCGCCCGCTGACGCGCAGGATCGCTGCCGAACGTCTCCAGATAGGTCTGATGCATCAGCGGCGCCTCTTCCTGTAGCTGTGCCGGTACGTCGTAGGCGGCGCCGTCGTTGGCGATCACGCCGCGGAGGTCGGCAAAACTCAATCCGGTCGACCGCAGATGGCGCTCATCGGTGCCGACCAGGGCAACCAGGTGCGCGCCGGCGCTGTGGCCCATCAGCACCACCCGGCGGCGGTCGATGCCCAGTTCCGCCGCGCGGTCGAGCAACGTCCGCAGGGCGCGGGCGACGTCCTCGGCCTGCCGCTCGACGGTGACGGCCGGCACCAGCCGGTAGTCGATCGAGGCATAGGCGTAGCCCTGCTGTGTCAGGTGGGCCGGCAGCCATTTGCTGGAGGCGTTGTCCTTGCTGCCGCGCTTCCAGCCGCCGCCGTGTACGAACATCACCAGCGGTGCGGGACGGCTGCCTCGCACCGTCCAGACATCCAGCCGTTGCAACGCATCGCTGCCATAGGCGAGGGTTCTGGGGGCGGGTTCGCCGTGGCGCTCTGCTGCCTGAGACTCACCCAGCCAGTCGCGGGGCCGGGCATCGGCCGCCGCGACGGTGACGGCCCACAGGAACAGGGCGACGATCGACCGGTACGACTTGCGCATCTCCAATCCTCACGCAGGACCTCGGCGCGTCGCGCCGATGATGACGCCATCCTACCGGGCCGTCCGGCCGGGCAACAGGGAGGCGGATGTTCCGCCGTAAGGCGCGGCTGGGGCGCCGTGGAAGCAGCCGACCGATCGGTCGCAGCCGTTCCTGCACCGCCTGCGGCCGCTGCATTATGATGGCCGGATTGAATCGCATCCGAGGTAACGCATGAGCCGCAGTCCTTCCCGAATCCGCCGCGCCGCCGGCCGCGTGGGCGGTTTTATCGATGGCCTGCGGCGCTGGCTGTCGCGGCTCGCGTTCGTCGGCTTCGTGCTGATCGTGGTGGTGTTGCTGCGCACCGATCTGGCCGTGCCCGTGCCGGCAGAATCGGCGCTGGTGCTCAAGCTGCAGGGCGCGCTGGTGGAGCAGTCCCGGCAGGATCCCTTGCAGAAAATGGTCGACGAGGCGGTCGGCGCGCCGGTGCGCGAAACGCGGGTCCGGGATCTGTTGCGGGCGCTGGACGCAGCGGCCACCGACGATCGGATCAAGGTCGCGGTGCTGGATTTCAGCCATTTCGAAGGTGGCGAGCTGGCCAAGCTGATGCAGATCGGCGCGGCCGTGCAGCGTTTCCGGGCGGCGGGCAAGCCGGTCCTGGCCTATGCCGACGAATACAGCCAGTCCGCCTACCTCGTCGCTGCCCAGGCCAGCGAGGTGCACCTGCACCCCATGGGACAGGTCGGCATCGAGGGCTTCTCGACCTATCCGCTCTATTTCCGGGATCTGATCGAGAAGATCGGGCTGGATGTCAACGTGTTCCGCGTCGGCGAGTTCAAGTCCGCCGTCGAGCCCTTCATCCGCAACGACATGTCGGCGGCCTCGCGCGAGGCCAACCGGGCCTGGCTGAGCGATCTTTGGGACGTCTACAAGCAGAGCGTGGCGACGGCGCGGCAGCTCGCGCCGGAGAAGATCCAGCGCTATGCCGACCGGATGGCCGATCTGCTGGTCGCCACCCAGGGCGACAGCGCGCAGCTCGCGCTGCAGGAAGGACTGGTGGACGCGCTGAGCCACCGGGACGAGTTCCTCGAGCGGGTGGTCGCGGAAAGCAGCGCGGATGAGGAGGGCGGCTTCAAGGGCATCGACCAGAACGGTTATCTGCTGGCGATCGGGCGCGAGGCGCCGGTCGATGCACACAAGCCCACGGTGGGGATTCTCGTCGCGGCCGGCACCATCGTCGACGGCGATCCGGTGGAGGATTCGGTGAGCGGCGACGCCTTCGCCGAGACCATCCGTCAGGCGCGCCTCGACGACACCATCCAGGCGCTGGTGCTGCGCATCGACAGTCCCGGCGGCAGCGCCTTTGCCTCGGAGGTGATCCGCCGCGAACTGGATCTGACGCGCGAGGCCGGCAAGCCGATCGTGGTGTCGATGGGCAGCGTCGCGGCGTCGGGCGGCTACTGGATCGCCACGGCCTCGGATCGCATCCTGGCCTCGCCGGCCACCATCACCGGCTCCATCGGGGTGTTCGGCATCCTGCCGACCTATCAGGACACCCTCGAAAAGCTTGGTGTCCACGTCGACGGCGTCGGCACGACGGCGCTGGCGGGGGCGTTGCGGGCCGATCGCAAGCTCGATCCGCACGTCGGTGAAGCGATCCAGGCCATGGTGGAGCGCACCTATCGCGATTTCCTGCTGCGGGTCGCCGATGCCCGGCAGTTGCCGGTCGACACGGTCGCCAAGCTGGCCGAGGGCCGCGTCTGGAGCGGGGCCGATGCCCTCGAGTTGAAACTGGTCGATGGCTACGGTGAGGTTCCCGATGCCGTCAAGGCGGCGGCGGAACTGGCCGATCTGGGCGAGGGCTACCAGGCCCGTTACCTCGAACCCGAGTTGACGCTGGGGCAGTATCTGCTGGCGCGCGTACAGAGCACGGCGATGGGGGCGCAGGCCCTGCACGCACTGCTGCCCCCCGAACTTGCGCGCCTGGTGCAGACCTGGCAGGCCGCCACCCGGCCGCTGGTTGCGCCCGCCCAGCGCGGCATCTATGCCTTCTGCCTGTGCGGACGCCCCGGCTGATGTCCCGGACGCATCGCTGCGGTTGACCGGCGGCGGGCGCCGTCCCCGCGGCCACGCCCCGGCTCGGGCGTGTCGATGCGGCGGACGGGTCGCCGCGCCTGCGGGCGGCGCGGCGGTTCACATCCCGTTGCCGACCGATTTTAAGCCCGCGCGCATTCCGCGCGCAGTTGCCGCGCGGCCTCGACCAGGTTGGCCAGCGCCGGTTCGACCTCCGCCCAGCCGCGCGTCTTCAGGCCGCAGTCGGGATTGACCCACAGCCGGTCGGGCGGAATCAGCGCGGCAGCCTTGCGCATCAGCGCCACCATCTCCGCCACCGTGGGCACGCTGGGCGTGTGCACGTCGTAGACGCCGGGGCCGATCTCGTTGGGATAGCGGAAGCGCTCGAAGGCATCGAGCAGCTCCATGTCCGAGCGCGAGGTCTCGATGGTGATGACGTCGGCGTCCATGGCGGCGATGGTCTGAATGATGTCGTTGAACTCGGCGTAGCACATGTGGGTGTGGATCTGGGTCGCGTCCTGCACGCCGCCGGCCGCGATGCGGAACGCCAGGCTGGCCCAGTCGAGATACGCGGCCCATTCGGGCCGGCGCAGCGGCAGCCCCTCGCGCAACGCCGGCTCGTCGACCTGGATCACGCCGATGCCGGCGGCTTCCAGATCCTGCACCTCGTCGCGCAGCGCCAGCGCGATCTGCAGCGCGGTGTCGCGGCGCGGCTGGTCATCGCGCACGAAGGACCACTGCAGGATCGTGATCGGCCCGGTGAGCATGCCCTTCATCGGCTTGTCGGTGAGCGACTGCGCATAGCGGCTCCAGGCCACCGTCATCGGCGCCGGCCGCGCGACGTCGCCGTAGAGGATGGGCGGCTTCACGCAGCGCGAGCCGTAGCTCTGCACCCAGCCCTGTGTGGTGAAGGCAAAGCCGGCCAGTTGCTCGCCGAAGTATTCGACCATGTCGTTGCGCTCGGCCTCGCCATGCACCAGCACGTCCAGCCCCAGCGCCTCCTGCCGTTCCACGGCCAATGCGATCTGCGCCTGCATTGCCTCGTTGTAGGCCGCCTCGTCGAGCCGGCCTTGCCGGAAATCCTGGCGCGCCTTGCGGATCTCGGCGGTCTGCGGGAAGGAACCGATGGTGGTGGTGGGGAACGGCGGCAGCTCGAGGCGCGCGCGCTGGGTCTGGGCGCGGACCGGATAGGGATGCAGGCGATCGCCCTGGGCCGGCGTCAACGCCGCCAGCCGTGCCTGCACCGCGGGGTTGCGGATGCGGGATGAGGCGCGTCGCGCCGCCAGCGCGGCTGCGTTCGATGCCAGCGCTGGTGCCACCGCCGCCCGGCCCTCGCGCAAGGCCCGCGCCAGGGTCGCCACTTCGTTCAACTTCTGGGTGGCAAAGGCGAGCCAGGAGGCCAGTTCGGGGTCGAGCGCCGTCTCCTGCGCCAGATCGACCGGCACGTGCAGCAGCGAGCAGGATGGCGCCAGCCAGAGCCGCTCGCCGAGGCGCGCGTGGATCGGCTCGAGCCCGTCGAGCGTCGCGGCCAGATCGCTGCGCCAGACATTGCGGCCGTCGACCACGCCCAGAGACAGGCACTTGTCCGCCGGCAGCCGCGCCACCGCCGCGGCGACCTGCGCCGGGTCGCGCACTGCGTCCAGATGCAGCGCCTGCACCGGCAGATCGAGCGCCAGCGCGAGGTTCTCGCCCAGGCCGCCGAAGTAGGTCGCCAGCAGGATCTCGGGGCCGCCCTGCAATGCGCGATAAGTGGTCGCAAACGCCTCCCGCCAGGCGGCGGGCAGCTCCAGCGCGAGGATGGGCTCGTCGATCTGCACCCAGGCCACGCCCTGCGCGCGCAGCCGCGCCAGCATCTCGCGGTAGACGGCGGTGATCTCCTCGAGCAGCGTCAGGCGCTCGAAAGGCTCGCCCTTGACCTTGCCCAGCCACAGCCAGGTCAGGGGGCCGACCAGCACCGGCCGGGCGCTGTAGCCGGCCGCCTGACATTCGGCCACCTGCTCGAACAGCGCCGCCGAGGCGAGCCGGAACCTCTGGCCGCGCTGCAACTCGGGCACGAGGTAGTGATAGTTGGTGTCGAACCACTTGGTCATCTCGCAGGCCGGCGCATCGGCGCCGCTCGGCGCCCGGCCGCGCGCCATGCGAAAGGCGGTGTCGAGATCGACCGTCGCGCCGTTCCAGCCGAAGCGCGCCGGTACCGCGCCGAGCCAGGCGGAGGTGTCGAGCATGTGGTCGTACCAGCTGAAGTCGCCGACCGGCAGCGACGTCAGCCCGGCCGCCGCCTGCAGGCGCCAGTGCCGCAGCCGCAGCGCGCGCCCGGCCTGCTGCAGGCCGTCGGCATCCAGCGCGCCGCGCCAGTATGCCTCCACCGCCTGCTTGAGTTCGCGCCCGGCGCCGATGCGCGGAAAGCCGAGATTGTGAGCCGTCGCCATGTTCTCTACTCCTGAAAAAACCTGGCAGGCATTCTGGGCGGCGGGTTAACATGAATCAAACGGATAATTTTCAGTTTAAGCATGAGGATAATTCATGATCGAGTGGCGTCATCTGCGCAGTCTGGCCGCCCTGCGCGACACCGGCAGCCTCACCACCGCGGCCGAGCAGCTGCATCTGACCCAGTCGGCGCTGTCGCATCAGCTCAAGGAGCTGGAGGATCGCATCGGCGCCCGGCTGTTCGAGCGCAAGAGCCGGCCGGTGCGCTTCACGCGGGCGGGCGAGCGGCTGCTGAGCCTGGCGGATCAGGTGCTGCCGCAGGTGCAGGCCGCCGAACGCGATCTGGCCCGGCTGCGCGCCGGTCGCGCCGGCCGGCTGCATCTGGTCATCGAGTGCCACAGCTGCTTCGACTGGCTGATGCCGGCGCTGGACGCCTTTCGCGCGCTGTGGCCGGAAGTCGCGCTCGACATCTCGATGGGCTACGGCTTCGAGCCGCTGCCGGCGCTGACGCGCGGCCAGATCGACATGGTGATCACCGCCGACCCGCTGCCCGGCGAGGGGGTGCGCTACCGGCCGCTGTTCCGCTACCAGAACGTGCTGCTGCTGCCGGTCGATCATCACCTCGCCGCAAAACCCTGGATCGCGCCGGCGGACCTGGCGGGCGAGACGCTGATCACCTA
>JAJXTQ010000069.1 GCA_021783685.1 Pseudomonadota bacterium
CGCGGGCCGCCGCGTCCATCTGCCAGCATCTCGCCCATCCCCAGAAAGCGTTCGTCGGGCCCATAGAGCCGCACGGTGGCGCCCACGGGCTGGGCACTCGGCACACTCACCGCATTGCCCTGCCCGAGATAGAACACCAGCGCCTCGCTCACGGCAAGGGCGGGATAGTGCTGCAACGCCGCGTCCATGGGCATCAGCAGGTCATCGAGCGCGGCGAACGATCCTGCTTCCGCGCAGCGCTGCAGTGCGTCCATGTCGTGACATCCCTGATCGATGGCAAACGGACCGAGCGCCACCCGACGCAATGCATGCACATGCGCAACGGTGCCGAGCGCCACCGCGACATCCTCGACCAGGGTGCGCACATAGGTGCCCTTGCTGCACCGTATCCGCAACGTCGCCTCCGCGCCGGATTGCGACAGCACGCTCGCGGCATGGATGCGAATTCGCCGGGGCGGACGTTCCACGTCCCTGCCCTGGCGCGCCAGACGGTAAAGCCGCTCGCCGCCATGCTTGAGCGCGGAATACATGGGCGGGATCTGGTCGATCTCGCCGATGAAGCGCTCCAGCACCGCCGGCAATGCGGCCAGACGTTCGGCATCGATCGGGCCGGTCTCGACCATTTCGCCTTCCCGATCGCCGGTGCTGGTCCGGGCACCGAAGCGGCACACGACTTCATAGGCCTTGTCAGCGTCGAGCAGATAACCGCAGACCTTGGTCGCCTGGCCGAAGCACAGCGGCAAAAGCCCAGTCGCCAAGGGATCGAGGCTGCCGGTGTGGCCGCCCTTGGCCGCGCCATAGAGCCAGCGCACCTGCTGCAAGGCCCTGTTGCTGGATACGCCCAAAGGCTTGTCGAGCAGCAGGATGCCATCGACGCTCCGCCGCTTGCGCGGCAAGTTCATGGCGCCGGTGGCGTTCATGACGCGTCCGCACCGTCCGATCCGTCGGCACGCTGTTCGTCGGCTGCCCGCGCCTCGGCAATCAACGCGTCCATGCGCTGGCCATGGTCCAGCACCTCGTCGTACTGGAAATGCAGGTGCGGAATCGCGCGCAGATGCAACCGCCGCCCCAGAAACCCCTGCAGCAACCGCGCGGCGTGCTGGAGGATCGCCAGCTTTTCCTCGATGCCATCGACCCGCCCCAGGAAAGAGACGAATACGGTGCCATGGGACAGATCCCGCGCCACCTTGACTTCGGTCACCGTCACCGGACCCAGCCGCGGGTCCTTGACCTCATCGCGGATCAACTCGCTCAGTTCCTGGCGCAGTTGCTCCGCCACCCTCAAGGTGCGCGAAAAATCCTTGGGCATGTCAGGCCGGCACCTCGATGCGTTGATAGACCTCGATCTGATCGCCCGGCTGGACATCGTTGTAGTTGCGCACGGCGATGCCGCACTCGGTGCCGGCGCGCACTTCGTTCACGTCATCCTTGAAGCGGCGCAGCGACTCGAGTTCACCCTCGAACACCACGACGTTGTTGCGCAGCACCCGGATCGGGCAATTTCGCCGGACCGCACCTTCCATGACGAGGCAGCCGGCGACGGCGCCCATCTTGGAGGAACGGAAGACATCGCGCACCTCGGCCATACCCACCACTTCTTCCCTGATCTTGGGGGCCATGAGGCCGGTGATGGCGTTCTTCACCTCGTCCAGCGCCTGGTAGATGATGCTGTAGTAGCGCACGTCCGTGCCGGTTTCGCTGATCAGCCGTCGCGCGGCCGCGTCCGCCCGGACGTTGAAGGCGACGACGATGGCCGAGGACGCCACCGCCAGGTTGACGTCGGACTCCGTGATGCCACCGAGTCCCCGCGCGACGACGTTGACCTTCACCTCGTCGTTGGACAACCCCACCAAGGCCTCGCTCAAGGCCTCGACAGAGCCCTGCACATCGGCCTTGACGATGAGATTGACCTGCTGGAGATTGCCTTCTTCCATGCGGTTGAAGACGTCTTCGAGCTTGGCGGTGGCCTGCTTGGCCAGCCGCACGTCGCGAAATTTCCCCTGACGGTACAACGCGATCTCGCGGGCCTTGCGCTCATCGGCGACGACCATGAAATCGTCGCCGGCATTGGGCGTGCCCGACAGGCCAAGAATCTGCACCGGGATGGATGGCCCCGCCTGGGTGACCGGCCGTCCGCTTTCGTCGAACATGGCGCGGACACGTCCCCATTCCTGGCCGCACAGCAGCACATCGCCACGCTCCAGCGTGCCCTTCTGAACCAGCACCGTCGCCACCGAGCCGCGCCCCTTCTCGAGACTGGATTCGATGACCACGCCACCTGCCGGGCCCTGCACGACGGCGGCGAGCTCCATCACTTCCGCCTGCAACAGCACGGCCTCGAGCAAGGCCTCCATGTTGGTGCCCTGCTTGGCCGAAACGGGAACGAACATCGACTCCCCGCCCCAATCCTCCGGCACCACACCGTGCTGGACCAGCTCGTTCTTGATGCGTTCGAGATCCGCCCCGGACTTGTCGATCTTGTTGATCGCCACGATGATCGGCACCCGCGCCGCTTTCGCGTGCTGGATGGCCTCGATCGTCTGCGGCATCACGCCGTCGTCGGCCGCCACCACCAGAATCACGATGTCGGTCGCCCGCGCGCCACGGGCCCGCATGGAGGTAAACGCGGCGTGACCGGGCGTATCCAGGAAGGTGATCATGCCGCGCGGGGTGCTGACGTGATAGGCGCCGATGTGCTGGGTGATGCCCCCGGCTTCACGATCGGCGACCTTGCTGCGGCGGATGTAGTCGAGCAGCGTGGTCTTGCCGTGGTCCACGTGACCCATCACGGTCACCACCGGCGCCCGCGACGTGGCTTCGACCTGCTGACCGTCGCCCTCGCTGAGCAGCGCCTCCTCGAGCGCCGATTCCTTGAGCATTTTCGAGGTGTGACCCATCTCATCGACCAGCAGGGACGCCGTTTCCTGATCGATCACCTGGTTGATGGTGGCCATGACGCCCATGCCCATCAGGGTCTTGATGACCTCGGGCGCCTTGACTGCCATGCGCTGCGCCAATTCGCCGACCGTGATGGTCTCGGGAATCAGCACCTCGCGCACCACCGGCGCCGCGGGTTTCTCGAACTGATGACGAAGGGGGCCGGCATCGGTCCGCCCGCCCTTGCGCTTGCTGCCGCGGCGCATCCCGGCGCCGCCGCGATCATTCCGATCACGCCGATCGGACTGGCCATCCGGACGGTCTTTCTTGCGTCCGTCGCCGCGCTTGTCGCTCGGCCCCGCGGGGGCGGGTGACGCCGGCGCAGGACGACCCGGCTCGGCCGGGCGGCGGGCGCCCATGGCCGGACGCGGGGCATCGCGGGAGGGCGTGTCGACCCGACGTGGTGCACCGGCTCCGCGCTCGGCATCGCGGGAGGGCGCGCGCGCCGCCACCGCGGGGCGATCGGTCGCAACCGCATCGACACCTGCGGCTTCCGCAGCTGGCGTCATCGGCATTTCCCGGCGCGGGGCCGCTTCAGCCTGATCAGTCGCCCCCACGGGCGCGGCTTCGGTGACGCTCGTGACCGCGACGATCTCCGATTCCTGCAACGCGCCTGCATCAAAGTCGACCGGCACGACCGCAATGGATTCCGGGGCCTCGGCGCCGCCATCCTCGGCCACCGCCGGCCGCTTGATGTAGGTCCGTTTCTTGCGTACCTCGACGGTCACGGTCTTGCCGCGACCTTGTGCGCCCGCCAGCCTGATCTCGCTGGTCGTCTTGCGCTTCAGGGTGATGCGCTGCGGTTCGGCCGCCTCGCCGCGGCTACGACGCAGGTAGCCCAGCAGCTGAGTCTTCTCGTGATCCGTAATGGGATCTTCTGGCCCCTTGGTCGGAATTCCGGCCTCGCTCAGCTGTTCCTGCAGGCGCTCCACCGGGATGCCCACCGTCTCTGCGAATTGCTTCACCGTCACTTCAATCATGCTCACCCCCGCGCCTGCGAACCGTTCCATTCATCACTCATGCTGGTCCGCAAACCAGTGTTCCCGCGCCTTCATGATCAGGGCTGCGGCCCGCTCCCGACTTAGCCCGCCGAGGTCGAGCAAATCGTCGACGGCCTGCTCGGCGAGATCTTCGCGCGTCAGAATGTCGTGTCGAGCCAGCAGCCGGGCCAGGTCGGCATCCATGCCCTCGAGCTCGAGCAGATCCTGCGCCGGCTCCTTTTCGCCGGCATGTTCCTCGCTGGCGATCGCCCGTGTCAGCAAGGCATCCTTGGCCGCCTGGCGCAGCGCATTGACGACGTCCTCGTCGAACTCGTCGATTTCCAGCAGCTCAGCCGCCGGTACATAGGCGACTTCCTCCACGCTGGAGAAACCTTCCCGCACCAGAATGGCGGCGATCTCCTCGTCGACCCCGATCTCACGGACGAAAAGATCCACGAGATTGCTGGCCTCCGCCTCGCTTTTGGCGTGTGCCTGTTCCTGATCCATGACGTTCAAGGTCCAACCGGTCAGCTCGCTGGCCAGGCGGACGTTCTGTCCCCCGCGACCGATCGCCAACGACAACTTGTCGGCGTCCACCGCCACATCCATGCTGTGGGATTCCTCATCGACCACGATCGATACCACGTCGGCCGGCGACATGGCATTGATCACGAACTGAACCGGATTGGTATCCCACGGGACGATGTCCACACGCTCGCCGGACAGTTCATTGGATACCGTCTGCACGCGCGAGCCCCGCATCCCGACACAGGCGCCGACCGGATCGATCCGCCGGTCGTGCGCCAAGACGGCGATCTTGGCACGCACGCCCGGGTCGCGCGCCGCGCCCTTGATCTCGATGACCCCCTGGCCGACCTCCGGCACTTCGAGCTTGAACAACTCGATCAGGAACTCGGGCGCGGTCCGGCTCAGAAAGAGCTGCGGACCACGCGCTTCGGTTCGCACTTCCTTGAGGTAGGCGCGGAGCCGATCCCCGGTATGGACCATCTCCCGCGGAATCATCCACTCTCGGGGCACCATGGCCTCGACATTGCCGCCGAGATCAAGGATCACGTTGCCGCGCTCGACTTTCTTGACCATACCCATGACCAGCTCGCCGATCCGGTCCTGGTATTGGTCGACGATCTTGGCGCGCTCCGCCTCACGCACCTTCTGCACGATGACCTGCTTGGCGGCCTGCGCGGCGATGCGGCCGAACGGCAAGGATTCGAGCGGTGCCTCGACAAACTCGCCGATCGCGATCGAAGGATTGGATGCCCGCGCCTCCCCGAGATGCATCTGGGCATGGGCGTTCATCTCGACGGCTTCGTCGGCGACGACCTCCCAGCGGCGCGTGGTGGTGTAGGACCCGGTGCGACGATCGATCCGCACCCGCACATCGATCTCGTCCTCGGCCAGACGCTTGCGCGTCGCCGACTCCAAGGCCGCCTCGATAGCCTTGAAAATGACTTCGTCCTCGACTCCCTTCTCGTTCGAGAGCGCCTCGACCACCAACAGAATTTCTTTGCTCATCGTTTTGATCCTCGGCGTGGACTCACTGTGGAGACTTGAGGCGCCAATCGGGCCCGCTCGATGTCCGTCAGTCGAAGCGTCACTCGTGTTCCATCGACATCGACCTGAACCGATTCGGCATCCGAAGCCACCAGTTGACCCAGAAAGTTTCGTCGACCCGCCACGGGCGCCCACGTGCGTACCTTGACCCGCTCACCGACGAAGCGCGCGAAGTGCTGCGGCTTCGCCAGCGGCCGATCATCGCCCGGCGAGGAGACTTCCAGCACATACTCGCCGGGTATGGGATCGTGAACGTCGAGCAGTCCGGCCGCATGATGGCTGACCTGCTCGCAGTCCTCCAGACCGATTCCTTCCGGCCGGTCGATGTACAGGCGCACGCGTTGCCGGCCGCCCTGCAAGTGCTCGACGCAGATGAGTTCATAACCCATTTCGGCCAAGCCGGGCGTCAGCAAGTGCTCGAGTTTCTCTCGCAAAGACAGGCCAGCAACCGCATCGGTCAACGCGCACTCTCCCCAAATGGACTGACGCCGGGAAAACCAATCATCAGGAACAAAAAAGCCCCATAACCGGGGCTTTTTTCAAGGCAATATTCGATTGGTAGCGGGGGCAGGATTTGAACCTGCGACCTTCGGGTTATGAGCCCGACGAGCTGCCAGACTGCTCCACCCCGCATCCGGTTAAGCGACCATTATAGGGGCATTGCGGCACCGCCGCAAGCCCGTTGAACTCAGAACGCGAGCAGGCAGGCCCGGATCAGCTGTTCCGGCATGATTCCGAATACCAGGACGAGCCCGCCGTTGACGATCAGCAGCCAGCGAACGTCCGGGCTGGCGGTCAGCGGCGCGGACTCGAGCGGTGCCTCGAAGTAAAGCTGCCAGACGACTTTGAGGTAGTAGAACGCGCTGATCACGGCAAACACGACGGCCAGGACGGCCACCAGCCCGAAGCCCTGCTCCATGACCGCATCGAGCACCAGCAGCTTGGCATAGAATCCCGCCGTGGGAGGCACCCCCGCCATGGAGAACATGAACAAGGCCAGCACGGCGGCCAGCCACGGGCTGCGGTTGTTGAGGCCCTTGAGGTCATCCAGGGTCTCGGCTTCATGTCCGGCACGACTCATGAGGATGAGCACGCCGAAGGCGCCCATCGCCATCAGGGCATAGATGAGGATGTAAAAGAGTGCCGACGCATAGCCGACGGGATTGGCCGCCAGCACGCCGAGCAACAGGAATCCGATGTTGGCAATCGCCGAATAGGCCAGCAGCCGTCTCACATTGGTTTGCGCGATCGCCACCACGCTTCCGATCGCCAGCGACAATACCGCCATCACCATCAGCAGTTGCCGCCAGTCTGAGGCCAGGCCCTCGAGCCCCTCGGCCAGCAGTCGGATGGCCATGGCAAACGCTGCGAGCTTGGAGGCCGATGCGACGAGCAATGCGACCGGGGCGCTCGCGCCCTGATAGACATCGGGCATCCAGTTGTGGAACGGAACGGCCCCGAGCTTGAACGCGACGCCGGCGGCGACGAAGGTCATGGCCAGCAACAAGGGCAAGCTGCCCACGGGCTGGTTCACGATACGGAGGGCCAGTTCGTCGAGTTGGAGGGTGCCCGTCACACCGTAGAGAATGGACATGCCATAGAGCAGCATCCCGGAGGCGATGGCGCCCAGCACGAAATACTTCATGGCCGCCTCGGCACTGAGCATGCGATCGCGATTGAATGCCACCAGGGCATAGAGGCTCAGCGACATCAGTTCGAGGCCGAGATAGAGCGTGATGAAATGTGCGGCCGATATCAGCACCATCATGCCCAGCGTCGAGAACAGGGTCAGCAGGTAGAACTCGCCCTGATCCAGTTGCCGCGAGCGGAGGTAGTCCCGCGCATAGATCAGCATCACGCCACTCACCAGGCACACGGCAACCTTGAGGACGACCGCGAGCCGGTCCAGAACGAACATCCCGCTGAAGGCCGTCAGCGGCGCTTCGAGGCCCTGCCCCGCCTTGAGCACGGCAGCCGCGGTTGCGGCGAGGGCCATCACGCTGAGGTTGTGGGTGAGATGGCGCCAGCGCGGCGGCAGGAACAGGTCGATCACCAGGATCCCGCACAGCGACGCCAGAAGGAGGATTTCAGGCGCGGCGGGCCAAAACGATCCAGTCGAAGTCATGTCCATTCCCGAATCATCCTGGGGTTGGGGGTCAGAGCTTGCCCGGCAAGATCTGGAGCAGCAACTGTTGCACCGAGGGCTCGATCACTGCCAGCAAGGGTCGGGGCCATATCCCCAATGCGAGCACCATGACGGCCAACAGTCCAAGCATGAGGAACTCACGGGCGCTGACGTCGGTGAGCCGCTCGACCTCGGGGTTGGTGATCGGTCCGAAGGCCACTCGCTTGACCAGCCATAGCGAATAGGACGCGCCGATGATAAGCGTCAGTGCGGCCATGAAGGCGATCCAGGGATTCGCCTGAAAACTCGCCAGGATGATCAGGAACTCGCCGACGAACCCTGAAGTCCCCGGCAATCCCGAATTGGCCATGGCGAACAGGACGAAAAAGGCGGCGAAGACAGGCATCCGCGCGGTGACGCCACCATAGGCGGCGATCCGGCGCGTATGCATGCGGTCGTACATCACCCCGACGCACAGGAACATGGCGCCGGAGATGAAACCGTGCGAGATCATCTGCACCACGGCGCCGCTCATGCCCATCGCCAGACCGGGCGAGCCGTCCGTCGCCGCGCCGGCACCCCAATAGGGCAGGAAGAAGCCCAGCGTCACGAAGCCCATGTGGGCGATGGACGAGTAGGCGATCAGTTTCTTCATGTCCTCCT
>JAJXTQ010000070.1 GCA_021783685.1 Pseudomonadota bacterium
GCAGGACGTGGAGAGCAACGCCATCGAGGTCCACATCCATCATTTGCGGCGCAAGCTGGGGACGGAACTCATCCGCACCGTGAGGGGCGTGGGCTACCTGATCGAACGCCCGGCATGATCACCAGCCTCCGTCTGCGGCTGATCGTCGGACTGCTGGCGACACTCACGACCCTCTCGGTGCTCGACAGTCTCTGGAGCTATCGGGACAGTTATCACGAAACCGAAGAAATCTTCGACGCGCATCTCGCCCAGTACGCCCGCATCGTTCACAACCTTCTCGCCGACGCACTTCCGCGGTCCGGCGAGCCGATGCTGGTGTGGCCGGCCCCCTTGGAGGCCGGGGCTGTCGGGCATCCCTATGAGCGCAAACTCAACTTTCAGGTCTGGCAGGGCGAACGGCTGGTTGCGCGGTCGGCGGCGGCACGTTCCGATCAGCCTTATGGGTCGCTGCGGGCCGGATTCCAGAATATCCGCGATACGGGTTCGGCCTGGCGCGTCTTCACCCTGCCGGACCCCGACCACGGACTCACGATCCAGGTGGCCGAACGCGGGGACGTGCGCGGCGAAATGGCCGAGATGATCGCGCGCCGCACCTTGAGCAAGAATCTGGCACTGGTCCCCTTGACGGCGGTGTTGGTGGCCTGGCTGGTGAGTCAGGGCCTCGCGCCGCTGAAGACCCTCGTTGCCGACATTGCCGCGCGGCGTCCCGAACGACTGGATCCCCTGCCGTTGACGGGTTTGCCGACCGAACTGGGTCCGATCATCGCGGCGATCAATGAACTCATGGCGCGTCTGGATCAGGCCTTGGCGCAGGAACGGCGATTCACCAGCGACGCCGCGCATGAACTCCGTACGCCCTTGGCCCTGGTGCGGCTCCAGATCGAGGGCTTGAACCCGCTGGCGGATGAGGCAAGCCGGGCGCTCGCTCATCAACGGCTGCTGAGGGGTATCGATCGCCTGTCGCGCACGGTCTCCCAGATGCTGCAGCTCGCCCGCCTGGAACAGGCTGCAGATCAGTTGACGCTGGCGCCCGTGGACCTGAAGTCGTTGCTGGCGGCGAGCGTCGCCGAACTCGCGCCGGCGGCCTTGACGAAGGATCAGGATCTGAGTCTGGAGATGCCTGCCGAAGCCTGTGTGTTGGCCCATGCTCGAGCAGAGGCGATTGCCATCATGCTGCGCAATCTGCTCGACAATGCCATCCGATATACCCCGCGCGCGGGGCGCATCGGCGTGACCCTCGGGATGGACGAGGGTCATGCGCGGCTGGCGGTCGAGGATACCGGCCCGGGTATTCCCGAGGCCCTGCGCGAAAGGGTCTGGGAGCGCTTTTTCCGCCCGCCCGGCATGGAGAGTCCGGGTTCCGGTCTGGGCTTGTCGATCGTCCGCCAAGTGCTCGAACTGCATCACGGGACCGCCCAGACCTCCCCGGGCAAGGATGGCCACGGCCTGCGCGTCGAGATCCGGCTGCCACTCCGCTAGATGCGCGCGGGGCCGCGTGCCGCCACTCGCGGCGCCGCGATGTCCGACCCGTGACCGGTGCGGCATCGGCCGGAACCTTTCCGCCATGGCTCACTCCATACGGGGCAGACAGGCGCGCTTGCCGATCGGACGCAGGCGGCGTCACCGACAACCATTCCCGGGAGTGCATGTGATGAAGACCTACGGCTACGCCGCCCACGACGCCACCAGCCCCCTGCAGCCGTTCAGCTTCGAGCGCCGCGATCCCGGCCCGCAGGATGTGGTGATCGCGATCCTCCACTGCGGCGTGTGTCACTCGGACCTGCACACGGCGCGCAACGAGTGGCACAACACCGTCTACCCCAGCGTGCCCGGCCACGAGATCGTCGGTCGCGTGACCGCGGTGGGCGCAGCGGTGAGCCGGTTCAAGGTCGGGGATCTGGCCGGCGTCGGCTGCATGGTCGACAGCTGCCAACGTTGCCCGTCCTGCGCCGAGGGGCTCGAACAGTACTGCGAGAACGGCTTCACCGGCACCTACAACGGCCCGGCGCAGGAAGACGGTGGCAATACCTACGGGGGTTACTCGAAGGTCATCGTGGTAAAGGAGCCTTTCGTGCTGCGGATCCGTCACAACGAGCGCCAGCTCGCTGCCGTGGCACCGCTGCTCTGCGCCGGCATCACCACTTATTCGCCGCTGCGCCACTGGGGCGCAGGCCCCGGCAAGAAGGTCGGCATCGTGGGGCTGGGCGGCCTGGGTCACATGGGCGTCAAGCTGGCCCACGCCATGGGCGCGCACGTGGTGCTGTTCACCACCTCGCCCGGCAAGGAGGCCGACGCCAGGCGCCTCGGCGCCGATGAAGTCGTGATTTCCCGGGACAAGCAGCAGATGGCTGCGCATCGCAACAGTTTCGATTTCATTCTCAACACCGTGGCGGCGCCACATCGGCTGGACGATTACCTGAACCTGCTCAAGCGCGACGGCACCCTGACTCTGGTCGGCGCCCCGGCCGAGCCGCATCCCTCGCCGCAGGTGTTCAACCTTATCTTCAAGCGCCGCCAGATTGCCGGCTCGCTCATCGGCGGCATCGCCGAGACCCAGGAAATGCTGGATTTCTGCGCCGAGCACGGCATCGTCTCCGACATCGAGCAGATTCCGGTGCAGGCCATCAACGAGGCCTACGAGCGCATGCTCAAAAGCGACGTGAAGTACCGTTTCGTGATCGACATGGCCAGTCTGGAGGCGGCCGTCTGACGGCCTGATCGGTGACCCGCGCCGATTCCGGCATTCCCATGACGCGCGCCTATCCCGTAAGGTAAACCGCCCCTCGCGCGGTGCGGGGGCCGGCCGCGCCGCGCCGCGGCGCCAAAATGGGGGCGAGTATGGACACGAAACAGGCGTTGCGGGTGGGCATCGGCGGACCGGTGGGGTCGGGCAAGACGGCACTGGTCGACGCCTTGTGCAAGCAGATGCGCGAGCGCTACCAGATCGCCGTGGTCACCAATGACATCTATACCCGCGAGGACGCCGAATTTCTCACCCGCAGCGGCGCGCTCGCCCCGGACCGCATTCTCGGGGTCGAAACCGGCGGCTGCCCGCACACCGCCATCCGCGAGGACGCCTCCATGAACCTCGCCGCCGTGGCCCAACTCGGCGAGCGCTTTCCCGATCTGGACCTCGTCTTCGTCGAGAGCGGTGGTGACAACCTGGCGGCCACCTTCAGCCCGGAACTGTCGGACCTGACGCTGTACGTGATCGACGTCTCCGCCGGCGACAAGATTCCGCGCAAGGGCGGACCCGGCATCACGCGCTCCGACCTGCTCATCATCAACAAGACCGATCTGGCCCCGCACGTGGGCGCTTCGCTGGAGGTGATGGAGCGGGATGCGCGGCGCATGCGCGGCGAGCGGCCTTTCGTGTTCACCAATCTCAAGACCCGCTCCGGCTTGTCCGACGTCGTCACCTTCATCGAGCGCGAAGGGTTGCCCGGCCGCTGACATCACCGGACCGGCGCGAGACGCCCCAGAAACGAACAAACCGCTTCGGTGCGCACTAAAAAAGCGCAGCGTGGCGGTGCGGATGGTCGCCGGGACGCCTCTCGAGCCCGACAATCGGCGCCCTGTTGTGTCGCAATTGTGACACCTGACGCAAACCGCTCATCTCATGGCAGGTGGCATAGATTCTGCTGATGCTCCGTGGGCCCAATAATCAGGCGTCCCTCCCGGCCACCGTCGGCCGGTCTCTCAGGGTAACCATCGTCAGGAGCAAGCCATATGAAGGTCTCATCCCTCAGCCGCCAGATCATGGGCGTAACCGCCCTCGGCATTCTGTCACTCACGGCGCAATCCGCGCAGGCGGCCGTCACCGGCAACATCGGCGTCTTTTCGAAGTACGTCCTGCGCGGCGTGACCAACGATGCCGAAAGCGACGATCCGGCCTTGCAGGGCGGCTTCGACTATACCCATGACAGCGGCTTCTACGCGGGCTACTGGGGCTCCAGCCTCGACTACAACTATGAAACGGACGGCGACACGACCGCCAAGACCGGCTTCGAAAACGATTTCTACTTCGGCTACGCGCCCACCGTGGGTGACGTCACCTTCAACATCGGCCTGATCCAGTACTACTACATCAGTGTCGATGATTCCGATCTGACCGAAGCCTTGCTGGGCGTGTCCTACAAGGGCGCTTACGCCAAGATGCAATATCTGCTCAACGACGGTGTCTGGGGGAACGGGGGCGACATCTACTGGACCGCCGGCTACTCCTTCCCGCTGCCTTCGGATTTCACTTTCGCCATCGATCTGGGCTACTACACCTATGACGATGACGACAACGACGAGTTGGGCGGTGTCACGCTGCAGGATTCCGGCTTCCGCCACGCCAACTTCACGTTGTCCCACCCCATCGGTGAAACCGGCGCCACCATGGGCGTGACCTACATCATCGGCGGCGAGACCCGCGACGAGGTCGACCAGGGCGACACCATGGTGTTCAGCATCAAGTACGCCTTTGACGTGAACTGACGTCGCGACGAGGCCCTCGGAGGACGAGGGCCTCCTTGCCCGCTCACGGTATATCAAGGACGAGGAGAGTTTCCCGATGATTCAGGCGAAATCGTTCCGCAAGGCCGGGATGGCCCTGCTTGCGCTCGGCTTGACGGCCGCTGCCGGTCTGGCCTCCGCCGCCGAGACCATCAAGGTCGGCATCCTGCATTCCCTTTCCGGCACCATGGCCATCAGCGAGACCTCGCTGAAGGACGTGGCGC
The DNA here is from genome assembly GCA_021783685.1 of Pseudomonadota bacterium. The sequence continues at coordinate 4,725 of JAJXTQ010000070.1, forward strand.
TGATGACCATCGACGAGATCAACGCCAAGGGCGGCGTGATGGGCAAGAAGCTGGAGCCCGTCGTGGTGGATCCGGCATCGGATTGGCCGCTGTTCGCCGAAAAGGCCCGCGAACTGTTGACGCGCGACAAGGTGGCCGTGGTGTTCGGTTGCTGGACCTCGGTCTCCCGCAAGTCGGTGCTGCCGGTGTTCGAGGAACTCGACGGCCTCCTGTTCTACCCGGTCCAGTACGAAGGCCAGGAGCAGTCGAAGAACGTGTTCTACACCGGCGCTGCGCCCAACCAGCAGGCCATCCCTGCGGTGGAATACCTGATGAGCGAGGACGGTGGCGGCGCCAAGCGCTGGGTGCTGCTGGGCACCGACTACGTCTATCCGCGCACCACCAACAAGATCCTGCGCGCCTTCCTGAAATCCAAGGGCGTCGCCGAAGCGGATATCTGGGAAAGCTATACGCCGTTTGGCCACAGCGACTACCAGACCATCGTGGCCAAGGTGAAGGAATTCGCCGCCGGCAAGCCCACCGCGGTGGTTTCGACCATCAATGGCGATTCCAACGTGGCCTTCTACAAGGAACTGGGCAATCAGGGCATCAAGGCCGAGGACATCCCGGTCGTCGCGTTCTCGGTGGGTGAAGAAGAGTTGCGCGGCATCGACACCAAGCCGCTGGTGGGGCATCTGGCGGCGTGGAACTACTTCATGTCCATCAAATCGCCCGAGAACAAGTCCTTCATCGACAAATGGCAGGCCTATGTGAAGAAGGCCAAGCTGCCGGGCGGCGCCAAGCGTGTCACCAACGATCCCATGGAAGCCACCTACATCGGCATGCACATGTGGAAGCAGGCGGTCGAAAAGGCGGGCACCACCGATGTGGGCGCGGTGCGCAAGGCCATGGCCGGGCAAAGCTTCAAGGCGCCGTCGGGCTTTACCGTGAAGATGGATGAGGAAAATCACCATCTGCACAAGCCGGTGTTCATCGGCGAAGTCCAGGCAGACGGGCAGTTCGAGATCGTCTGGAAGACCAAGGGGCCGATCCGGGCCGAGCCCTGGAGCCCCTATATCAAGGAATGAGCATCGACCCGTGAAGGCCCGCGCTGCGCCGATCGTCCAGACCGGCGCAGTGCGGAGGCGGCGAGCACGTGAGGCGACCATGGCATCCCGGCGATCGATTGTTTTTCTCCTGTTGTGCGTGCTGGTCGCCCCATCTTGGCTGGCGGCGGCCGAAGGCGCGAGCGACCCCGTGCCCGCTGCGGTGGCGACGCTGGGTCTGGGCAGCGCCAGCGATGTGCGTGAAGCGGTCGATGCGCTGGCTGGCAGTACCGATCCCCGCGCGCTCGCGCTGTTGGGTGAACTGGCCGAAGGTCGGCTGCAGGTGGACAACGCGGCGGGGGTCTACCGTTCGACGCCCGCCGGTTGGCGTCACGTCCTGAGTGACGAGCCGCCCCCGGCCGATGCGGAGCTGGTTGCGCCATCGTTGACCAACGCCCTGCGGCGGCAGCTCGCGGCCGTGCGGGCTCAAGTTCAGATTGCCTCGCCTGACGCGAATCAGCGCCTGGCCGGCGCCCGGGCGATGGCCGAGAAGCCCGCGCCCGAAGCCGACGCAGTCCTGCGGACAGCGCTGGCACAGGAACACGATGCATCCGTTCGCCACTGGCTGCGTCTGGCGGTGGCTCAGCTCGATCTGCAAAGTGCCGATCCGGCCCTGCGGCTGGCGGCGGTGACCGTCCTGGGGGAGGCCGGCCGGCTCGGCGATCGCGCCCTGATCGTGCCCCTGGCCGGCGACACCGAGGTCGACGCATCGGTCCGTGCGGCGGCCGTTCAGGCATTGAGCCGGATCGATCGTCAGCAATGGTGGGTCCATCAGGCGGCCAACCTGTTCTACGGCTTGAGCCTGGGCAGCATCCTCCTGCTGTCCGCGCTGGGATTGGCCATCACCTTCGGCCTCATGGGCGTGATCAACATGGCCCATGGCGAGATGCTCATGCTGGGCGCCTACACGACCTACGTCGTGCAGCGCCTGTTTCAGAGCCAATGGCCGGCCTGGCAGGATGCCTATCTGCTCGCGGCCATCCCGGCTGCCTTCGCCGTGGCGGCCCTGGTGGGAGTCGCGCTGGAGCGACTCGTCATCCGCCACCTCTATGGGCGACCGCTGGAAACCCTGCTTGCGACCTGGGGTATCAGCCTGGGCCTGATCCAGGCCGTGCGTCTGGTTTTCGGCGCGCAGAACGTGAGCGTGGCCAACCCGTCCTGGCTGATGGGCGGCTGGGCCGTCGCCGACGGGCTGGTGCTGACCTACAACCGGCTTGCGATCATCGTCTTTGCGCTCGCCGTGCTGTCGATGGCGTTCCTGCTGCTGCAACGGACCTCGCTGGGATTGACCGTGCGGGCGGTGACCCAGAATCGGCCCATGGCTGCCGCGATGGGCATCAACACCGCCAGCATCGATGCCTGGACTTTCGGGTTGGGGTCGGGGATCGCCGGGCTCGGCGGCGTGGCACTCTCGCAGATCGACAACGTGGCGCCCGATCTGGGGCAAGGTTACATCGTCGACTCCTTCATGGTGGTGGTGTTGGGCGGGGTCGGGCAGCTGGCCGGCACGTTCTTCGGCGCCTTCGGGCTCGGGCTGCTGACGAAGTTCCTGGAGCCCGAGATCGGCGCGGTGCTGGGCAAGGTGCTGGTGCTGGTGCTGATCATCCTGTTCATCCAGCGCCGGCCACAGGGCCTTTTTGCCCAGCGCGGCCGCGCCGTTGAGGCCTGATCGATGGCGGTATCGAGCGTGACGTCGATGGCAGCGTTGCCACAGGACGCCTTGAGCGGGCCCCGGGTGTTCAGTGGCCGCGGCTGGCTGGTTTTCGCCGGCGTGGTGATCACCGTGGCCGGCGGCGTTCCCCTGTTCAATCTGGCGCTGCCCGCGGACAGTGCGCTGCACCTGCCCGATTACCTGGTGCCGCTGCTCGGCAAGTTCGCCTGCTACGCGCTGGTGGCGCTGGCGATGGACCTCATCTGGGGCTATGCCGGCATTCTCAGCCTGGGTCACGGGGTGTTCTTCGCTCTCGGCGGCTACTTCATGGGCATGCACCTCAACCAGGTGGCGGCGCAGGCGGGGCTGTACCGAACGGCTTTTCCGCCCTTCATGGAATTCCTGCAGCGCGACAGCCTGCCCTGGTTCTGGACCGGCTTCGGCCACCCCGTCTGGGCACTGGCGATGGTGCTCGTCGTGCCGGGGGTGTTCGCCTTCGGATTCGGTTATCTGGCCTTCCGCTCGCGCATCCGCGGCGTGTATTTCTCCATCATCACCCAGGCGCTGACCTACGCGATGATGCTGCTGTTCTTCCTCAACGAGGCCGGACTCGGCGGCAACAACGGCCTCACCGATTTCAAGATCCTGCTCGGGTTTCCGCTGCAGGAGCCCGCCACCCGCGCGGCACTGTTCAGTGTCACGGTGCTGTGCGTGGCGGCGGCCTATGTGCTGTGCCGCTATCTGGTGCGCGCCAAGATCGGCCGCATCCTCATCGGCCTGCGCGATGCCGAAAGCCGACTCATG
>JAJXTQ010000071.1 GCA_021783685.1 Pseudomonadota bacterium
AACACCCGCCTCGCGTCCCCCGCGCCGAGCGCGAAGATCGACACCGCGTCGAGCGAGCGGCAGGCCGGCACCACCCCGGTGGTCGGCAGCAGGCCACGGGTCGGCTTGAGCCCGATCAGATTGTTGGACGCGGCCGGAACCCGCCCCGAACCCGCGGTGTCGGTGCCCAGCGAAAAGCTGGCCAGCCCGAGGGCCACGGCCACCGCCGAGCCCGAACTCGACCCGCCGGCGATGAAGTCCGGGTCGAAGGCGTTGCGACAAGCCCCGTAGGGCGAGCGCGTGCCGTTGAGCCCGGTGGCGAACTGATCCATATTGGTCTTGCCGACCATGATGGCGCCTGCCGCCAGCAGGCGCTCGACCACGCTGGCCGAGGCTTGAGGGCGGTAGGCGTAGTCCGGGCAGGCGCAGGTGGTGTCCCAGCCGGCGACGTCGATGTTGTCCTTGACCGCGAACGGAATCCCGTACAGCGGCAGCCCGTCCATGCCGCGCGCCTCGAGCTCGGCGGCGCGCGCCAGCAAGCGCTCGCGGCGCGGCGGCGAGATCCAGATCGCGTGGGCACCGGCGGCCTCGCTGCGCGCCAGCAGGGTCTCGACCACGGCGCCAGGTGTCGTGCGCGCGGCGCGGTAATCGGCAAGAAGCGCCGGGATGGTCATGCTGCGTGTCATCGCTCACTCCTCCTCGAGCAGGAACAGGTTCTGCCCCGCGGCCACCGCGGCGCCCTCGCGGCACAGCAGGCGGGTCACGACGCCGGACGCGGGGGCCTGGACGCTGATCTCCATCTTCATCGATTCCAGGATGCACAGGGGCTCGCCGCTGCGCACCGCCTGACCCTCGCGCACGACCAGCTTCCACACGCTTCCCGCCATGGTGCTGGCCACCGCCCGGGTGCCGGCCGGCAGGTCGACCTCGCTGTCCCCACCGGCCTCGGCCAGCAGCAGGTCGCCGGCGACAGTCTCCGTCTGGCCGGCGGCGGCCCAGCGCTCGCGCTCGGCGGCGAAGGCCTCGCGCTGGCTGGCGCGGAAGACCTCGATCGACGCCGCATGGTCAGCCAGGAAGGCGCGATACTCGGCCAGGCTGAAGGTCTCATCGCGGATGTCCAGTGCGTGTCGCCCGGCGGGGAAGTCGGCGCGAATGCGTTCGAGCTCCTCGGTCGACACCGGATGGAAGCGGATGCGGTCGAAGAAGCGCAGCAGCCAGGGCTGGGTGAAGGCCTCGGTGCGGCGCCAACGGTTCCACATCTGCAGCGTGCGGCCGACGAACTGGTAGCCGCCGGGCCCCTCCATGCCGTAGACGCAGAGGTAGGCGCCGCCGATGCCGACCGCGTTCTCCGGCGTCCAGGTTCGCGCCGGGTTGTACTTGGTCGTGACCAGGCGGTGGCGCGGATCCAGCGGCGTCGCCACCGGAGCGCCGAGGTAGACGTCGCCCAGGCCGAGCACCAGGTAGTCGGCCTCGAACACCGTGCGCAGCACCTCATCCGTCGAGTCCAGGCCGTTGATGCGGCGAATGAACTCGATGTTCGACGGACACCAGGGGGCATCCGGCCTGACCCCGGCCATGTACTTCTCGATCGCCAGGCGCGTCGCCGGATCGTCCCAGCTCAGCGGCAGGTGCACCACCCGGGACGGAAGCACCATGTCCTCCAGCGCGGGCAACTCGCCCTCGGCGCGCTGCAGCGCGGCCAGCAGCGCGTCGAGCGGCAGGACGCGGTTGTCGTAATGCACTTGCAGCGAGCGTATCCCCGGGGTCAGGTCCTCGATCCCGGGCAGCGCGGCGGCGCCGATCCACTCCATCAGGGCGTGCACGTGCACCCGCAGCTCGAGGTCGAGCACCAGCGGACCGTACTCGACCAGCAGGTTCTTGTCCCCGGCAACACGGTAGACGACCCCCGTCGGGTGGGTCGCTGCCGGCAAGATCGCGACCACCGGCGACTCCAGGGTGTCGGCCGACTGCTGGGGCGGATCCAGCGGGCGGTCGAGGTCGCGCAAGGCTGCATCCTGCTCCGCCTCGAGGCGCGCGGCCTCGGCCAGGCTCACGGGGCGGAAGCGCACGCTGTTGCCCGGCCGAAGCTGGCCGAGTTTCCACAGGTCGGCGGCCACCACCACCCCGGGGCAGACGAAGCCGCCCAGGCTGGGGCCGTCCGGTCCGAGCAGAATCGGCATGTCACCGGTGAAATCGATCGAACCGACGGCGTAGGCGTTGTCGTGGATGTTCGACGGATGCAACCCGGCCTCGCCACCGTCGGCGCGTGCCCAGGCTGGCTTCGGCCCCACCAGGCGCACCCCCGTGCGGTTGGAGTTGTAGTGCACCTGCCAGTCGGTCGCGAACAGCATCGCGACATCCTCGTCGGTGAAGAAATCCGGTGCGCCATGCGGGCCGTAGCGCACCGCGATCTCCCAATGCGCCTCGTACGCCGGGCGCAGGGCCTGCGGCACCGCGTCGGCGCCATCCGCGGCGGGCGCGGCATGCCCGAGGTGCAGCACGTCGCCGGCGCGCAGCGTGCGCCCGGCGTGGCCGCCGAAGCGCCCCAGGGTGAAGGTCGAACGGCTGCCGAGGTAGAGCGGCGCATCGAAGCCGCCGGCCACCGCCAGGTAGGCGCGACAGCCGCCCGCGGCAGCGCCGCGGAAGCGCAGCACCTGGCCGGCGCGAGCCTGGTGCCGGCCCCAGGCATCGAGTTCGACGCCGTCGAGGCTTGCCTGCAGGTCGGCGCCGCCGAGCGCGAAAGCGGTGTCGACGTTGAAACGCAAGCTCGGGCCGCTGAGCAGGATCTCCAGCGTGGCGCAGTCTTGCGGATTGCCGAGCAGGCGATTGGCCGCGCGATGGGCGACGGCGTCCATCGGCCCCGAGGGCGGCACGCCGACATTCCACAGCCCGCGACGCCCGGGCCAATCCTGCAGGCTGGTCTGCACCCCCGGCTCGAGCACATCGATGGTGCGCGGCGCATGGCGCAGCCCGGCCAGATAGCGCGTGGTCTGGCGTCCCTCGCGGAACACGACGTCGGCGACGATGGTCCGCAGGTAGTCCAGATTGGTCTCGAAACCGTACAGGCTGGTCGCATCCAGCGCCGCGCCCAGACGGCTCAGCGCGTCGTCGCGATCGGCGCCGTGGACGATGATCTTGGCCAGCATGGGGTCGTAGAAGCCCCCGACCTCGGCGCCGGTCTCGATCCAGGTCTCGACCCGCACCTCGGCCGGAAACACCACTTCGGTCAGCAGCCCGGTGGCCGGCTGGAAGTCCTTCGCCGGGTCTTCGGCGTAGACCCGCACCTGGATCGAGTGGCCGCGCGGCGCATGCCGGTAGCCGGCCGCCGGCGACTCGCCCGCCGCCTGGCGCACCATCCACTCGACCAGATCGACCCCCGCGACCTCCTCGCTCACCCCATGCTCGACCTGCAGCCTGGTGTTGACCTCGAGGAAGTAGAACGCCCCGGTGGCGTCGTCGAGCACGAACTCCACCGTCCCGGCATTGCGGTAGGCCACGCTGGCCGCCAGGCGCACCGCGGTGTCGCACAGCGCCTGGCGCACCGCGTCGGGCAGGCGCGGCGCCGGGGTCTCCTCGATCACCTTCTGGTTGCGCCGCTGCACCGAGCAGTCGCGCTCACCGAGGTGCACCACATGGCCGGCGCCGTCGCCGAACACCTGGACCTCGACATGGCGCGCTGCCTCGACGTACTTCTCGAGGTAGATCCCGGCCTCCTTGAAGTTCGATCGCGCCAGGCGGTCGACGCGTTCCCAGGCCTCGTGCAACTGGTCCTCGCTCCAGATCAGCTGCATGCCGATGCCGCCGCCGCCGGCCGTGCTCTTGAGCATGACCGGAAAGCCGATGCGCCGCGCATGCGCCAGCGCGGCGCCCGAGTCGGCAAGCAGCGCGGTGCCTGGCAGCAGCGGCACGCCCTCGCGCTCGGCGATCTCGCGCGCCCGGTGCTTGAGGCCGAACTGCCGCATCTGCTCGGGCGTCGGGCCGATGAAGGCGATGCCGGCCGCCTCGCAGGCGGCGGCGAAGTCCGGGTTCTCCGACAGGAAGCCGTAGCCGGGGTGGATGGCCTGGGCTCCGGTGACGCGCGCGGCCTCGAGAATGGCATCGGCGCGCAGATAGCTCTGCGCCGCCGGTGCCGGCCCGATGCACACGGCGCGGTCGGCCAGCCGCACATGGGCGCTGTCGCGGTCGGCCTCGGAATACACGGCGACCGAGCGCACGCCCATGCGACGCAAGGTGCGGATGACGCGGCAGGCGATGGCGCCGCGGTTGGCGATCAGAACAGTATCGAACATGGGTCTAGCCTGGTCGGGGTGCCCCGGGGGGCGGCGAACGCGGTGCGCATCGGAGGAGCATCACGTCAGTCCCAGATCAGCAGGCGCACCGGGGTCGGGTTGTAGGCGTTGCACGGGTTGTTGAGCTGCGGGCAGTTGGAGATCAGGCACAGCAGATCCATGGCCGCGCGCAGCTCGACGTACTTGCCCGGGGCCGAAACCCCATCGGCGAACTCGAGCCCGCCCGCCGGGGTCACCGGGACGTTCATGAAGAAGTTGATGTTCGGCGCAAGGTCGCGCTTGCCCAGGCCCAGCCCGCTGTGCGCGATGGCGCGCAGGAAGGTGTCGCGGCACGAGTGCATCGGACGCCGGTCGAGGGCGTAGCGCACCTGGTTGCTCTCGGCCGAGCAGGCGCCGCCCAGGGTGTCGTGGCGCCCGCAGGTGTCGGCCGTGATCGTCGCCATCTCCCGCCCCAGCCCGGACAGCAGGCGGCTGCCGGCGCCGAGGTAGATCGCCGCCTGGGCGCGGATGGTGTCGGTCGCGCTGTAGCGCTCGTGCAGGTCGTCGGCGTTGTAGAACAGGGTATCGACCGCCTGGTTGCCCTCGAGATCGACGATGCGCAGGGTCTGGCCGGCGCGCACGCGGTGCAGCCAGCCCTCGCCGGCCGGAAGCACATGGTCGTAGACCGCATGCTCGGGTGACAGCGCACTTTCGACGAGACGGAATTCACGCATGGCAGTTCCTCAGATGTGGAGCAGATCGCTGCGATGGAAGCCGCGCTGGTTCTCGGCGCAGGCGTTGCGGCAGGGGTCGGTGGCGGGAGCCGGGCCACAGCGCCAGGCGGTGAGCACGATCTCGCCCGGAGCCCAGTCCGGGCGCGTGTCCAGGGCATGGGGCGCGGCCGAGAAGAAGGCCAGGAGATCCATGTCGGCGCGCAGATCGAGCCAGGCCCCGGCCACGTCATGCCGCGGCTCGAAGCGCAGTCGCCCCTGGTCGTCGGCGACGACCTTGCTGAAGAAGTTGACGTTCGGCAGCAGGTCGGCGCGGCCCAGTCCATGCTTGGCCAGCTCGATCAGCAGCCCGTCCTCGCCGCTTTGGTGCATGGCGTTGCGCCGCGCCTGGTACGGGGCGTCGCCGTAGCGCTCGCGCATGGCCGCGGACCCCAGCACCCCGCCGATCGTGTCGTGCCAGCCCGCCATGTCGGCGACGATCGAGCACATCACCCGACCCATGTCCGAATACAGGGCATGGCCGCGGGTGAGCATGGCCGTATGCTGCGCCTTCAGGGTATCGGGCATGTTGTAGCGCTCGAGCGGGTCGAGCGCCGACACGAACAGCGCGGCCAGATTGGCGCGGCCGCCAGGCGCCGCGATGCGCAGCGCGGTGCCGCGCCGCAGCCGGCCGGACCAGTGGCCGCCGCCTGGGATGCGCTCCTCCCAGAGCAGGGTATCGGGTGGAACGGGATTGAGGTTTTGCGCCATCGCGGACTCCGGAGCGTGGAAACGAAAAGCCGGGAGGCGCAGGCATCACCTGTCGTCCTCCCGGGCTTTTGTCCCTCCGTGGAGCCCGGCGCACCGGACCGGCCTGCTCTCGGACCAGTCACCGCGCCACACGCGGTCGGAACCCTAGCCTGCCTGCTTGCGTGTTCCCACGCCTCTTGCCGGAGTTCAAGCAGGACTCGTGCCATGCCCGGCCCGCCAGGGACGCGTCCATCGATGCACCGCGAGCGGGCATGCCGCGCGTCGGGCGGGCGCCCCGCTACGGTGCATGCCCCGCGAACGTGCATGCCCGGATGCCCGATCATGGCGTCAGGCTCCTGGGATAAGGCTCAAGTCTTACGTCAGCGAGGCGCGGATGCCGACGGCGTTGAACGACGAAGGCCGCATAGCCGCTGTCGCCTCCCGCGCCTTCCTCGTCAACCGCATCGACGTGAAAACGCGCTTCGTCCGGGTCGCCGTGCATCTCCTTCGATGACAGCGAAAAGATCCATCATAAAGGAGATAAATGCCTTTATTCGGAAACCCACCCTACTAACCACCGAATAAATTTCCGCTCCGCGCAAATCCCGCCACATCAAGGCCCTCAAGTTTTTTTGCGCCTAATGACTATACAACCGATAGCGGCAATCGAGAAATCCGCCTTCTTGCAACGTGCATTTGCGCTCAACAATAAATCATGTATCTTTAGCCGACGCTTCGGATATGAAAAATTCATGTCGGTCAATCGCAAGAAGTGCTTCAACTCGCTCATCATGGTTGGAGACTTTGAAGATGAAGATTGCCCGAGAAACCCCGCGTGCCCCGTATGCTCCGCCCGTTATCGATAAAAACGGACGCACGGCCAGCGCCTCTTGACGATGCCGTGCGGGCCAGACTCGCAGCGAATTTTCTACGAAAGCTTTCGACGCAAGCTCTCATCCCCTTCATGACCATCGAGCTGGCCATGCGGATGGGCGCCGCATGGGCGGGAACCCTGATATTTGTCATCCTGGCTTCCGGAGTCATCGCCAACCTCTGGGGCGGCGGGCTCAGCGACCGATCCGATGTCGTGCACATCCTGCGCCGGGGCGAACTCGCGCATGCGGCCAGCCTGCTCGCGATGCTGGTGTTCTGCGATAGCCTGCCTGCGCTGATTGCGCTGTACTTTCTGAAGAATCTGTTTTTTTCGGTGTCGCTCCCAGCGGGAGAACTTGTCGTCATGCGAGGGAGCCCGCCCGAGCGGCGCAAGCGCATTTACGCACTCAACAACATACTCAACAACGTCGCCACCCCGTCAGGAGCACTCGTTGGTGCGCTGCTCTACGGAGTGGGGCTCCGCCCTCTGCTCGCGATGGCGGCATTGCTTTCCCTAGGTGTGTACTCGATCTACCGCACATGCATGCGACCCGACCAGGCATTGGCTGCGCACACCACATCGGCCCCCGTCACCACGACCGCATGGACCGCGCTGATACGAAATCGGACGGCTTCGTACTTGCTGGTGGCGACCGTCTTGCTGCTCGTGCTGGAGTTCAGTTTCGGCCAATATTTTGCCGTGAAGGTCGCAGAGGCCAGGGTCTGGCCTGTCTGGAGAGGGCGGCTCCTCGACGGCCCCCAGATCTTCGGAGTACTCCGGGCGGAGCTCGCCGTGGTTTCCGTCACGGCTGCAGTCCTATGCGTACGTTGGGTTGAACGTCTGCAAAGCCCCTGGCGCCTGGCGGCGACCATGGCGCTGGCCACTGCAAGCTTCCTGGGCTTGCTTCATGCGAATGACCCAGAGGCAATGATCCTCTGGGTTGCGGTCATGGGCATCGTCGATGCGATTGCAAATCCGCTGCTGCAGACACTGTTCGTGAACGCTCTGGAGTCGCGCCACAGTGGACTGCATCTTTCCATCTATTCGCTCAGCGGCCGCTTTGCCAACATGTCGGCTGCTGTCGTGCTTGCGTCCAGCGGCGTGCTTCCCTCAGCGTCTGTGAGCCTGCTTCTCGGCATTGTCGGCATCATGGCAAGCGGCTTCGCCTTTGCAGGTTGCCGACAAGCGCACCAGCTGCCTTGAATACACCGCTTCGGCTTCGGCGGCCACGACAACTCGGTCAAGCGCTTCGTCGCACGGCTCAAGGTGGACAAGCCCGAGCAGTTCGACCGCCGCGTCCCCAGTTCGATGGTTCGAGGAGGTGCGGTGCGATGCCTGGCGCCGGATGGCCTCCACGACCATCCAGACGATGAACCGACGTAACGACAATGTCGTTACGCCATGCTATGCTGGGCCCACTTTCAAGACGAGGATCGGAGCGCACGACATGACCGCAGCCACCACCGACAAGCCACGTCGGGACACGCTGAATCTGCGCATTCCGGCAGCTGAGCGCAACCTCATCGACCGCGCGGCGGCATCGACCGGCAAGACGCGCACCGACTTCATCCTCGAAGCGGCCCGGCGCGCCGCCGAGGAAGCGCTGCTCGACCGAGCGCTCACCGTCGTCAGCGCGGAGGCTTACGCGAAGTTCCTCGAGCGTCTCGAT
>JAJXTQ010000072.1 GCA_021783685.1 Pseudomonadota bacterium
CTGCCTGTGGGTGGGCGTGTGGGGCGTCGGACCGTATCAATTGACCGCCCATGCTGCGAAACTGCACGCGATCTGGGCCCGGATCAACCCGATCATGGTCCTGCTCGTGGTCGGGGCCGTCGTCGTGCTCGGAGTCTGGCTATGGCGGCCCGATCGGGCCGGCCGGAAGTAAGTTCTTGAGCACCACGTTCCGATCCCTGCGCCACCACAATTACCGGGTTTGGGCGGCGGGAGCGATCGTCTCCAACGTCGGCACCTGGATGCAGCGCACCGCCCAGGACTGGATGGTGCTCACCCAGCTTACGCACCACGACGCAACGGCGGTGGGGATCGTCATGTCCCTGCAATTCGGCCCCCAGCTCCTGCTGATGCCGATCGCCGGCCCGACCGTCGACCGGGTGGACCGCCGCACCCTGCTCCTGATCACCCAGAGCGCCATGAGCGCGCTGGCCTTCCTGCTGGGAGCGCTTGCGCTGTCCGGATCCGTCGCACTGTGGCACGTCTATGTGCTGGCGTTGCTGCTGGGCTGCGTCAGCGCGTTCGACGCCCCGGCGCGCCAGACCTTCGTCAACGACCTGGTCACCAATGCCGACATCGCCAACGCGGTGGCACTCAATTCGACGTCCTTCCACGCGGCGCGCCTGGTTGGCCCGGCAGCGGCCGGCATCCTGATCGCCAAGCTCGGCACCGGATGGGCGTTCCTGTTCAACGGTGCGTCGTTCGGTGCCGTGCTGCTTTCCCTGGCATCGCTGCGCACGGCGGAACTGCATCCGCGCAGCCGGCCCGCGGAGAGCCGCGGCCATGCGCGGGAAGGATTCCGCTATGTCCTCGCCCGCCCGGACCTGATCACCGCGCTCGTCATGATGTTCCTGGTCAGCACGTTCGGACTGAACTTCGCGATCTTCATTCCGACCATGGCGGTGGAAGCATTCCACGTCGGCGCCGCGCAGTTCGGCTCCTTGGCGTCGCTCATGGGAATCGGCGCCGTCGCGGGCGGCCTGTTCTCGGCGCGGCAGGAGCACCCCCGGATGGGCATCCTGCTGGCCGGCGCGGCGGCGTTCGGCATCACTGCCGCCTGCGCCGCGCTGGCTCCGAACATGCTGTGGTTCGGATGCGCCCTCGTTGCAACTGGAACGGCCGTGCAGCTCTACATGACCTCGACCAACAGCCTCATCCAGACGTCCACGGACCCGGCGATGCGGGGCCGCGTGATGGCGATCCTGCTGGCGGTGATCATGGGCTGCACGCCGCTGGGGGCGCCCATCGTCGGCTGGATCGCCGACACCTTCGGCCCGCGCTGGGCGCTGGGCGTCGCAGCGGCATCGGGAATCGCGGCAACCTTCATCGGCCTCCGGTACCGGAGGAAGAACCGGATTCCGCCACCCTTGCCCGCACCCCCGCCCGCTCCCGCAAGCGGGGGAACCCCGTGAACGGTCAGTAGCCCGTCCGCTCCTCGCGATCGAAGATCGCGCGCAGGTCCCGCGGGAAATGTCCCGCCGCGCAATCGGCCGACGACGGATTGCCGGTCTCGGCGCCATGGGCCATCATGAGCTGCTCGTCCAGGTCTTCCATCTTGGCCACCGCGCGATAGAACTGCACCCCGCCCCACGGGCTGATGTTGCCCTTCTTGTCGCCGTAGGCCTGCTGCGCGGTCCGCAACAGGGTACGGATGCTGGTCTGGACCTGCAAGGTCATGTCGACCGGCTTGATGAGATCACAGCGCACGGCCAGATCCATGGAGCGCAGCGTGTCGAGCAACGCGCGGTTCTCGACCTGGAAAAACACATCGTTGTCCGCGAAGTGACCGCCGTGCGTCCGATCCATGGTCTCGGACATGGTCGGCGCCGCGTGCGCCCCGAGCATGAACAGACCCAGAATCGACCCGGCGAGCAACTCCCGAAACCGCAACCCTGTCATCGCGCATTTCATGATCTGTCTCCTATCATTTTTCTGTACGTGTGGTCGGCGACCCAGGCTTCGGATCGGTTCCGATTGTAGCCGCGGCCGGCACGGCCGCCGAGGTTCCGGCCGCAGGCAGGCCATTCTGCGATGCGGGCGCAACCGCATCCGGAAATTCGGCCGCGGTTGCGCTCACGTCGGAACCGCGGACCAGATACGCCTGATGCTGCAGCCAGGCGCTGCGCGCGAAGTCGTAGGGCGAGAGCGCGTCCTGCACCATCTGCACCGCACCGCGGCTGGTATATCCCTCGTTGATCGTCCCCACGGTCGCGATACTCCACTGCGCCGGCACGCTTTGGACGTAATAGAACGGGCTGAGGAAAATTTCCGCCGGAACGCCCGGCAGGCTGCGCAGGGAGGACGGACCGAAGAACGGCAGGACCAGATAGGGGCCCTGCGGCAAGCCCCAAACGCCCAGGGTCACGCCGAGGCCGTTCTCGTGCGGGGGCAGGTCGAAGCGGCCCGCGACGTCGAACAAGCCGGCAATGCCGAAGATCGTGTTGCAGACGAAGCGGCCCACATCGGACAACCCCTGGTGTATGCGCAGCTGCAGAAAATCGTTGAGCGCGACATAGGGCATCTCGGCGTTGGCGAAAAAATGGGCGATCCCGGCGCGCACGGGCTGCGGTGTCACCCGTTCATAGCCGCGCCCAAGGGGCTCGAACACATGGTTGTAGAGCCCCATGTTGAGGTCGAACATCTTCCGGTTCATCGGCTCCCACGGATCGGAGATGTCCGCCCCGCCGGACTGTGCAGCCGTCGTCCGCGATGCCGACGTCGTCGCGCAGCCCTGCAGGGCAACTGCCAGGACCGCCAGCGCAACGGCCCGGGTTCCGCGCCGCGCCACCCTCAGTGCGCCTCGCGTGCCAGGCGCGCGGTATAGCGCTTCAAGCCCGCGATCAATCCGGGGAATCCCTGGGTATCGAGAAGATGGGTGAACTCCGCATGCTTCAACGCCAGGTCGCTCACGCCGTCGGCGACGACGTTGACGATGCGCCATTGCCCGCCGGTCGACTGCATCAGGTAATCGAGGCGATGGGCCGTGCCGTCCGATTCGGTCAGCACGGTGTAGACCACCGCCCGGTCCGACCGCAGCGACTGGACGGACTTGATGGAAAACCGCTCGCCCGCATAGCCGTCGAACCGCGCGGCGTAGGTCGCGATGGTGTAGTCGGTCAGCGCCGCGATGAATTCCTGCTGCTGCGCCGGAGTGAACCGGGTCCAATGCGGACCCAGCACCAGTCCCGCAACGGCGGAAAAGTCGTAGGCGCGCCCGACCATCGGCGCGAGGTTGCGGTAGCGCCCGGCATAGCCCAACGCCTTGGCCTGTTTCATCGTCGCCAGCAAGGCATCGTCGAGTTGCCCGATAAGGGCCCGCGGGGCATCGGCGGCGGTCGATGTCGCCGGCCCGGCAGGGGTCGCCTCGGCAATCATCGGCGCCACGAAGACGGACAGGCATCCGGAAAGAAAAAGCAGGAACAGTTTTTTCGTCACCATGTGGATTCCTGGATATGGACGACCGCCGAGGATCCCCGACGGGCCCGCACTGCAAACTCGCATTTCAAACGGGATCCCGCTCCGCGGAGACCTTCTCTGCACCGGTCTCGGTACGCCAGCGGCGCCGCAGATTATGCCCTTCCAGCGCCTGCCACGACAGCAGGAACGGCAGCCCGAACGCCAGTTCGCGGAACCGGCGCGCCAGGGAGTAGGCCAACGCCACCGCCGGCGAAATGCCCACGGCCGCGCCGAGCAGCAGGAAGCCGCCCTCCTGGACCCCCAGACCCACCGGCACGATGAAGGTCGCGCTGCGCAGTGCCAGCCCGAGGCTCTCGAGCATGAGCGCCCCCGAAAACGCGACCGGATGCCGCAAGAGGCGGAATGTGACCCAGGCCTCGAAGGCGCTGGCGAACAGGCCCGCCAGTTGCCAGAACAGGCTGGACACCAGGGCGCCGTGCCGGCCGTACAGGATGCGGACCGTTTCGTCGAGGCGTCCCATGTTGGCCGCCCATTCGTGGTGCCGCCCCAGAATCGCCTGGATCAGCCGTTCCAGCATCTGGAACAGCCCCCACTGATGCTGCAACATGATGAACACCACGATGACCGGCGCGACGATCGCGACGCCGACCAGCGCATCGGTGACGATCGCATGGTCGCGCACGGAATGCGCCAGGATCGCGATCCCGACCAGCGTGAAGGTCAACTGGCTCACGAGGGTCAGCGAAACCTCCACCACCACGCTCGCCGCCGCGACATCCCAGGCCACGCCGCGGCGCGCCACCAGACGGATCCCAACCAGTTCCCCGCCCACCCGGGCGACCGGCAGCAGACCGTTGATCGACTCGCGGATGCCCCCGATCCACAACAGGAACGGGAAACCGGCCCGCGGTTCGCCGCGCAGCAGCCGGCGCCAACCCACGACGTCCAGCGCGATCGGCAGCAGGTGGAGCGGCACCAGCCAGAGCAGCGTCCAGCCAGCCGTCGCGAGCATGGCGAAAATTCCGCCCGCCCCTTCCCGGATCACCAATACCGTCGCCACCGCCACGCCGAGCAGTCCGGCGACGAACATCCCGAAATGCGCGATGCGCTTCATGCGTCTTCCGATGGCGACGGCGTTGCCAACATCAACAGCGCCGGCAATACCACGAGCGTGCAGAGCAGGACCATGACCAGGGCAAGGCTCAGGGTCTTCCCCAGACTGGCCATGCCCGGATCCGAGGAAACCGCCATGCTGCCAAAGGAACTGAGGGTCGTGACGCCGCTGAACAGCACGGCCGCGGGTGTACTGGTCTGCAGCAGGTGGGCAATCGGCACGCCCTGCCGCCAACGCGCCACCACGTAGATCGCGAACGCCACGCCGAGGCCGATCAACAGGGGCAGGACGATGATGTTGCCGAGATTGAAGGGCAGCTTCAGCAGGCTCATGACGGCGACGGTATATGCCGCGGCCATCAGCAAGGGAATCATGATCAGCGCCATTTCGACCCAGCGGCGCAGCACCACCAGCAGCAGGCAGACGATGGCGACCAGGGCGATGGCGCTGGCCTCGCGGAAGGCGCCGGCAACGGCGTTCCCCCCCTCCACCAGCAGGACCGGCGTTCCCGCCGCCTGGGGGGCAACTTTGCGCACTGCGGCGACGAAGCGCTCCATGGCCGGGATCCCGCTGAGGTCGTCCTTCGGAAACACCTCCACCCGCGCCTGCCCGTCGGCTGCGACGTACCGCCGGCGCAGGTCGTCGGGCAGGTCCCGCAGCGCGACCGGCGCCGCCGTCAGCGCCTGCGCGAGGCGGCTCAATTCCGCCGGCAGCCCGCCCATGAGGTCCTGCTGCAATGCGGCCCACTCCTTCCCCGAGACGCCGAACCGCGCGCGGAAGTCCCGCAACGCCGCACCCAGGGATGCGGCGCTCCGGCGCAGCGCCGCATCGCCGTCGCGCTGCGTCCCGCCGCGAGCGGGCAAACGGACCAGATCGGCCTGCAGTCGTGCGGTGGCGGCGGCAAGGCCGGGGCCGGGAAGCGCGGGAACCGCCGCCGCCTGCAGGGAAAAGGGCGGCACCAGCATCTGGAGGTTCTGCAGGATCGCCAGCTTGGGGTCCTGTTGCGCGGGGACGAAACTCGCCAGCGTCAGCGCCTGCGAAACCTCCGGCAAGCGTCCGAGGCGGTCGGCGAGGCGCTCGGCCGCCGCCAGATCGGGCGCGACGACCTCGATCCGGTAGGGCGAAGTCTGCCGGTCCTGCAGCAGCTTGTGGAACACCCGGACCCCCTCGGCGTTGGGATCGATCATGTTGAGGGGATTGAAGTCGAAGCGCACCTGCGCGATCAGCGGAATCGCCGCCAGGAACAGGACGATCGCCCCGGCGATGATCCGGCGGCCGTAGCGATGGATCGGGTGGCGATCGACCGCCAGATCATGCGTCGTCACGTGGATCACCGGCTGCGCCGCATCGACCGCACGCAGCGGCCAAAGGGTCAACAACGCCGGCAGGAGCGTGAGCGTCACGAGCAGCGCGACGAACATGCCGATCCCCGAGATCAGTCCGAGATCCATCATGCCCGCATACCGCGTCGGGATGAACGAGAAGAAGCTGATGGCCGCGGCGGCGGTCGCCAGACTGAGCGCACCGCCCAGCCCGGTCGCCACGATCCGCAGCGCGGCCGGGTGCGGCGCCCCGTCGTGGATCTCTTCGCGATACCGCAGGCAGAACTGGATGCCGAAATCGACCCCCAGCCCGATGAAGAGCACCGCGAACGCCACCGATAGCAGGTTGAACGGGCCGACCGCGGCGAGCGCCACCGCGGTCGTCAGGATCATGCCCGCGATCAGGCTGGCCAGGACCGCAACGACCAGCCGCACCGAGCGCAGCGAGACGGCGAGCAACAGCAGTTCCAGACCCAGGGTCAGCCCCAAGGCCATGCCGGCACCTTCCGAGACCGTCTTGATCTGTTCGTTGTCCAGCAGTGCGTCGCCGGTCAGGCCGATATCGACGCCGTGCGCCGCGTCCAGCCCCAGCCTGGCGATCTCGGCGCGCAGCGCCCGGATCGGGCCGGCCGCGGGCTGCAGGGAATGGAGATCGCGCACCGGATTGAGGATGAGGAAGCGCTGCCGTGCCGACGCGACGCTGTCGCCGCCGGCCATCAATTCGTCCCAGCGCAAGCGGACCGTGCGCCCTTCCTGCTTCGCCCGGATCGAGGCGGTCAGCTGGTCGAGCAGCGGCGCGAGCCCCGGTACGGCCTCCCCGCCGTCGGTGCGCTGTCGGATCGCGGTATCGAGCAGACCGAAAAGTCCTTGCAGGCTAGCATCCTGCGCCAGGCTGGCGATGAGCGGCTGGGCGGCGGCGATGCGGTCCGCCAGCTGCTGCAGTTGGGGCGGATCGAGAAACAGCAGCCCGTTGCGCTGAAAAAACGCATCGCCCCCCGGCGCATAGACGCCGGTGAACTCCGAGGGATGGGCGCGCGCCCACGCCGCAAGGCGGTCCAGCGCACTTGCCGCCAGCCCGGAGGAATCGCCATCGATCACCACGACCAGCGTGTTCGCCGTCTGCGGAAATTCGCGCTCGAAATGCTGCTGGTGGCGCTGGAACGGCAGGTCGTGCGACAAGATGCCGCTGGTATCGGCGTCGATGTCGAAGTGGGTCGCGCTGTAGTACGACGCCGCCACGAGCAGCGCCGCAGCGGCGACGACGACGGATCGCGCGTGGCGGCCGGAACCCTCGACCAGCCGCAGGATTCCCGCCATGTAGCGCCGCCCGAGCGCCCGCAACCGGGGCTCAGCCCGGCGCAAGATCCAGTTCACGGAAACTCATCCTCCGGTAGCCGGCCTGGTCGAGCGCCATCCGGACGGCGGGGCTCAGCAGCGCGGCGAGTTCGTCCTCCTGGCGATAGTCGGGCATGCGCCGCACCAGTTCGGCGCTGCGCGCCGCCGCCGGGTGGAAATACAGTTCGCTCACCCCGTCGGGAAGCCGCCGCAACAGCTGCAGCAACGCCGCCTCGTTCCACGCGCCCGTGTTCGAGAGTCCGAACAGATAGTCGTTGTGGCGGACCCCCGCGCGACGGATTCGGCGCCGCAGCAGTGCCAGCCAGGGCGCCAGAAACCCTGCCCACACCAGGCGACCGAGCATGCCGCCGTCGCGCAGCCCGCCCTGGTTCCAGGGCTCATAGGGCAGCCGCACGCCGCGCAGGCCGTAGTCGCGCCCGATGTCGAGAATCAGCGCCAGGACGGTGGGGTGGACGTGCATGTGCTTGTGCGCATTGACGTGGTCCAGTTCGAGTCCGGTGGCGCGGAAGGCGTCGAATTGCGCCCGGATCTCGGCCGCCAGTTGTCGGCGCACGCGCGGCAGGAAAAAGAAGCGGACGCCCGGCCCGAACTGGCCGGCGCGAAACTCGCCATCGGCCGTCACGAGGTCCGGAATGGCATCCGGCGGCAGCACGCTGCGTCCATCGACCAGCGTGCAGTGCAGGCCGACGCGCAGCCCCGGCGTGCGCCGGGCGCGCGCCACCGCGTCGGCCGCCGCCGGCGCGCCGACCATCAGGCTCGTCGTCGTCAGGATGCCTTCGCGGAACGCGCGCTCCACCGCTTCGTTGACCGCCACGTCGAGACCGAAGTCGTCGGCCGTGACGATCACGCGCTTCGCGCCCGCGCGTTCAGCCGCCCCGGCGGCCCGCGCATCGGTGCTCAATGCGTCCCTGCTCAACTATGCCGCTGGCGCAGGAATCGCATGAACTCCACCCCCTCGCGCAGGCGACGCTTCATCAT
>JAJXTQ010000073.1 GCA_021783685.1 Pseudomonadota bacterium
CTCGACGCCCCCGGCCTGAAGGAGCGCATCGCCGGCCTCAAGGCGATTCGGGAGCAGGCCAGCGCCGACGCCGAGCGCGCCGAAGCCGCGCTCGACCATGCCGGCAATCAGGCCGTCAGCCCCGATATGGTCAGAACCTTCGCCCGAACGGCCCGCCAGCGCATCCGGCTGGACAGCGGCGGCTACCGCCGCGACCACCTCCGTGCCTTGGCCCAGCGCGTCGAGGTTGCGGACAAAGAGGTCCGCATCATGGGATCGAAATCA
This sequence comes from Pseudomonadota bacterium, assembly GCA_021783685.1. The sequence goes on from JAJXTQ010000073.1 coordinate 265, forward strand.
GAACTGCTGCGCACTCTGCTCGCCGCCTCTGGCGGAAAACCCGGCGTAGCCGGTGTTCAGAGTTCTGTTCTGAATGGTGCCCCGAACACGATTCGAACGTGTGACCTTCCCCTTAGGAGGGGGACGCTCTATCCATCTGAGCTACCGGGGCCGCTGTTCCGGGAACGCTTGCGGGACGAAGTATACCCCGATGCGCAGCCTCGGCTACGCGGCCAGCGATGCTCCTTACCGGCGCGTTGCGACGGCCCGGCCATATCGAGACCGGATCGATGCCGCACCGCCTGCCCACGGTGGACAAAAACTGACGCGACGGGACACTTGACGACCCCTTCTGCCAGCGAACGGCGGGCCTTTCGGAGTGCACCGGGCGACATTCAGGCTCATCGGCGAGGCCCAGCCCATGCGGCACTGGCCATGAAACTGCAAGCCATGCTATACATTGACCTTTAATGCACAAGGATGATGCAGCGTTGTCCGGAATCCGGTCGACGCAAGGGGACTGCCGCCGCTCCACCAGCTGGAAATGCCCGTATTGCCGCCGTGAAATATTGGCGCAAAATCTGCATTTCATCATGAGGACACGCTATCAAGGACGAAGTCGGGCGACACGGATGCGCCGCCCCCCTTTCCGGAGGCATGTAACATGTCCCAGCCACAATCGAAAGTCGATATGGAAATGGCACGAATCCTCGTGCAAGCGAAGCTCAACGGCGCGGTCGCGCAGGGCGATGTCGGCGCCACCTCAGGCAGCGACATCGTGAAACGTGCTTTCGACATCGTCGGCGCCTTGGCACTGATGCTCGCTCTGGCGCCCGTTCTGGCGGTCGTCGCGGCCTTGGTCCGCCTGAGCGGTCCTAACATTGTGTTTGCCCACACCCGCATCGGACAGGGAGGCCGGTCTTTCCCGTGCTACAAGTTCAGGACGATGGTCCCGAACGCGCAGTTCGTCCTCGATCGCTTGCTTGCCGATCGCGCCGACCTGCGCCTGGAATGGGAACGCGATTTCAAGCTCAAAGATGACCCACGGGTGACGCGCATCGGCAAGTTTCTGCGCAAGTACAGCCTCGATGAACTGCCGCAGTTCTGGAACGTGCTGCGCGGAGACATGAGCCTGGTCGGCCCGAGACCGATCATTGCGGACGAACTCAAGCGCTACGGGCGACACGCGGATTGTTACCTCGCGGCCCGTCCAGGCGTGACCGGTCTCTGGCAGGTCAGCGGGCGCAGCGACGTCGACTATGATGATCGGGTCCAACTGGATCGCGAGTACATCGGACGCCGAAGCTTGGCCGTGGACCTCGCCATCGTCTGCAAGACGGCTTGGGTCGTCCTGCGACGGCGGGGCGCTTATTGACCCACCCCATATACCGGCGACGTCCTAGGAGACTGCCCACGGGTCTCTCGCGAAACCTATTCCACCGGATGAAAGCCTGGTCACCCCCGGTCATCGCCGTTGGCGTCATCGATCAATCGATTTACCGTCCACGAGAGCACCATTGACCCCAATCACGCGAAAAGTCCTGGTCATCGGCGGCGCCGGATACATCGGCTCCCATATGCTGAAACACCTCGATCAACTCGGGCACTGGAGCGTTGCGCTCGACAATCTCAGTCATGGACACCGAGACGCCGTCCGCAACGGGCGGCTGGTCGTGGGCGACATGGGCGACCGAGGCCTCCTCGAGCGCGTGCTGACGGAAAACCGCTATGACGCGGTGATGCATTTCGCGTCCCTGATCCAGGTTGGCGAATCGGTCCGTAATCCGAGCGCGTACTACCACAACAATTTTGTCCTGACCAAGCAACTGCTCGACACGCTCTTGCAGCACGGTGTCCGGAAGTTCGTCTTTTCGTCGACGGCAGCCGTCTACGGTGTTCCCCGGACCGCACTCCTGGCCGAGAGCCATCCGTGCGATGCGATCAACCCCTATGGTCGCAGCAAATGGATGGTGGAGCAGTTGTTGCGCGACTACGACCATGCCTATGGATTGAAATCGGTTTCCCTACGCTATTTCAACGCCGCAGGCGCTGATCCCGACGGACAACTCGGGGAGCGACATGATCCGGAGAGCCACCTCATACCCTTGGCATTGCGAGCAGCATCCGGAACCGGGCCGACGTTGACCGTGCATGGGACGGACTACCCCACAGCCGACGGAAGCTGCATTCGCGATTTCGTGCATGTATCCGATCTGGCGTCAGCGCACGCCCTCGCGCTGGACTATCTACTCGCCGGCGGTGACACGTGCTCCCTCAATCTCGGTACTGGACAGGGATACTCGGTCCTGCAAGTCCTCGCCGCGGTCGAGCAACTCACCGGACGGCGCGTGCCGCACCATCTCGGCCCGAGGCGGCCGGGGGATCCGCCGGTACTGGTCGCCGACCCCAGCATGGCTCGAACGGTCCTCGGCTGGTCCGTCCGTCGCAGCGACCTGCCAACCCTGCTGGCAGATGCCTGGCGCTGGGAACAGTCGAACACCGACCGCGCAAAACGGGATCAGGCCGAACACTCGACCTGATCCCGAGAGTGCGCTTTGTCAGCCCAGGGAACCGGGACCCTGAAGCTTCACATGGCCGCCGTGACGGTTGACGGGCTGATAGCCCGGGAGGAAATTGGGTGTCATCCGGGCACCAATTTCACGTATGTGCCGTTGACCATCGGCGGAATAGAAGAACAACAGCCCTGCAAACCGCAGATCCGGCTCGGCAACGATGTCGGTCAGCCGCTGCTCGCCCCAGAGCGCATCAGCCACCGTCAGATTGACCGAACGCGTCTGGCCAGGTTCGATCCACTCGATGTCGCTCGTCAAACCAGAAGGCGCAACCGGATCATAGCGGTCAGACTTTTCATCGTGCAGCACGCTCGAATTGACGAAACGCGCATAGCCCGTCACGAACTGTCCGATCCGTACCGGTTCGGTCGACCGATTGGTTATCTCCACGGTCATTTCCATCCGCCGCGAAGGCAGATCGAATTTCGCCTGTTTCACATTTACATCGACCTGTTGCTGCGATTCCGGCAGGGGGATCACCGGGGCCTCCACCTTGCCGGTCTGCAAAGGAATCGTAATCTCATAGCGATTGAACGACCACATCATCAAGCCGAACGTGAGTCCGAGAATGGCAAGCACAAAGCTCGCGCTCACCACGATATCCTGGATGCTGATAAGGCGCCGTTCAGCCTCGACCTCACCGTACTGCTGCACCGCGACATAGCGACGCATCATCACCGGTAGCCGCCTGAACCAATAGGCGACCCAGAGCAGTCCAACCGCCACCCAGAGCAGATGAATCGACCACATGGACGGCAGTCCATAGCTCTCGACGTCTGCAACCTCGCCGTCCATCAAGGTCACCGTATTCACGAAATCGTCTTTGCTTCCGGTGATCTGGACGAAACGGGCGGGTCCTGAAATCGGGCCTGCCTCCCAGACATTGATCAGCGGATGGACATGCCATTCGCCGGGCACACGCGCCTTCATTTTTACTTCATATTCATAGAATTCCCCGCGCTTGAAGGCCGTGGACTGATATTGCGGCATGCCGTTTACGGTCGCGTCCATTCGAACGAACACGGGACCCGGAACACCGATGTTCAGGAACACCCACTCCTCCGGCTTCGCGACATAGTCCGGCCAATGCCCGGAAACCATGAATTTGCCCCGCACGGTAACAATATCGTTAACCTTGACCTGAGTCGGCTCTATCTTGGTGTCGAACCAATGCACAGTTCTCATGCGGATCCCGGCCATCTGTGCAATCTCTCCATGCGCAAACACAACCGGCATGAAGAGCGCCCACATGAGAACAACCAGCAAGACTTGGCGCACCAAACGATGATTTTCTCGTTCCATCACACTCGCTCCTGCCGCGTCATCAGACCAGTTTTCCAAGCCAGGACGGCCGGGAACCTTTTGAACCGATCCACACAAAGACGTAGTAGACCAAGATGGCGAAGAATCCTGAAACGAAAGCACTGACCGGCGCCACATGTGTCCCGAAGGTACGCAAGGTGCCGGCCTCGATGATCCGCACATATTCCGGCATCGCGGTGCGGATATACTGGAAGCCCATGTAGTCGGCGAGTGTCATCACCGTGTCACCCAACAGGACCGGCATGTGCATGGGGGCCACGACCGGCCAGTTCATGGCCGAAAACAGGAGTCCGAACAGCATTCCGCCGACCAATCCCGTCAACGCAAAACTGCGGGTGATCAGCAACACCGCGTCCAGCACCACGGCGGCGCCGATCCAGACTTCCGGCATCACCCAATTCATGGGAAAAGCCGTGAAGACATGGAAGTTGACGTATCGGCTGACGATCTGTGAGAGCCAGAACCCCAGCGCCAGACCCGTTGCCGCCACCGGCAACTTGAAATACCGCCAGAAGGCGTAGGTCGCGACAGCGGGCAGCGCAAGCAGCAGCAAGGGCGTCACCAGTGGCCACCACCGCCGATCGCGCCAATCCATCCAGTAACTCCAGTCCCCAACGGTCAATGCGCACAGAAAGACCGCGGCGCCGCCGATCAGGACAGAAATGAGCGGAAAGAAAAACAGATCGGCATTGCGCCATGCCTGCATCTGCTCCTTGACGCTGATGACTGCGTTACCACGCGGTGTGCGATCGACATCGGCTTTATTGCCGGCTTCAATTTGTATGGCCATGAGAGTCCTTCCCTTGGTTTTGGTGTGCGCCTGCGCTCGAGTTCGAGCTGGAACAGCCGTATCGCGTTGATTGTTTCCGGAGGTCATGGCGGCCCGGGGTGGACGAGCGCTCCTTCGCCCATCCACTCCGGTGTTGACAGTTAACGGGACAGACCCATCTCCTTCTCCACCTCCTCCAGGCTGTAGACCCGGCTCAGCTCATACATGCGCTGCAGACACTGAATCACGAAACCGATCAGAAAGACCAGAAAAAATCCGGCCAGCACGAAGAACCAATGCACCGGCGCCCCGAACAGTTCTTCAGCGTAAAAGAACGTATGCGCCCATTCGTTGAAGGCCACGACCGGACCGGCGCACATGAAGCCGATGATGGCCAGCGACAGCGGCATGGAGACACGGTTGGCGAAATACGGCAGCCGGGTATGCACCCAGATCCACGCCATCGCCAACCCGGCAAGACCAGCAGGAACCCCGAGGTAGAAAAGGAAGATGTGCGTTGGCGTGAAGTCGGTGTCCCGAATCACGACCTGGTGCCAGGCTGCATCCGCTTCGGTCAGTAGGCCCAAGGCAGAAATCAGAACGACCGCCGCCACCACCAGAATGCTGAACATGGCGTAGAAACGGCCCAATTCATCCCGAGCCGGCAGGTTCATGATGTCCCGATCACGGGTCAACCACAGCCACACGGCCCCGATGGTGCCCAAAACAGGCAGGAGAATGATTTGTGCGTAGAAGATGCGCATCCAGTAAATCTGGAAGTCATCCGAGAACGAGTCCAGGCCGACCGACCAGGAAAAGGTGTGCTGATACCACTTCACCAAGGCGACGAACGCGATGGCAATGACCGTCACCGTGAAGGCCAGCACCCACGGCGGGCGTGGAGCCTCACCGACGTTCTCAGGCGCGACCGCCACGTTGTGATTCACTACGGTGCTCATGATCGAGTCTCCTCTTGTTGCAGATGTCCCCTTCTCACGGAAGGAGGTTTTTTCTCGTTGAGATGAACTGTCGGCGCCCGCCGAGCAGAACGTTGACCGCGCCGACTTGACTTTTCCGGCGACCCGCGTCCTGACCAAGCGTTCCTCAGGATCAACATATACTCTCGATTGAACGATCGTTCAAGATCGCGGCAAGGTTTTTTGGCAGAGCCCGCGCGCCGCTCCTCAGATCTTCCGGTCGCGCCCTTCCCAGTAGGGGTCGCGCAGGAAGCGCTTGTAAAGCTTGCCGGTGTCCAGACGCGGCAACTCGGCGGCGAAATCGATCGATCGCGGCAGTTTGAAACGCGCGAGGCGCTCGGCGGCGAACGCCAACAGTTCCTCGGCCAGCGCCGGGCCGGGCTCGACCCCATCGGCGGGCTGGACGACGGCCTTCACCTCCTCGCCCCATTCCTCGTTGGGAATCCCGAACACGGCGGCATCGGCCACCTTGGGATGCTCCATGAGCGTGGTCTCGATCTCGGCGGGATAGATGTTGACACCGCCGGAAATGATCAGATCCTTGGCCCGGTCGCACAGGAACAGCCAGCCGTCCGGGTCCAGATAACCGATGTCTCCCACGGTGAACAGGCCGTCGCGATGGCTTTCCCGTGTCTTTGCGGGATCCTTGTAGTACTCGAACTCGCCGATCATGGACTTCATGTAGACGTTGCCGGGTTCGCCCCCCGGCACGGGATGACCGGCATCGTCGAAGATGCGGATCTCCGTCCCCGGCCACGGTTTGCCGACGGTGCCCGGTTTTTTCAGCCAGTCCTCTGAAGTCGCGATGGTCCCGCCCCCCTCGGTCGCACCGTAGTACTCGAAGATCACCGGCCCCCACCATTCGATCAGCGCCTTTTTCGCTTCGACCCCGATCGGCGCCGCACCATGGATCACGGCGCGCAGACTGGACAGGTCGTAGCGCCGCTTGACCGCGTCGGGCAACGCGAGCATGCGGTGGAACATGGTCGGAACCATATGGGTCGAGGTCACCCGATGGCGCTCGACCAGGCGCAGGGTGTCCTCGGCATCCCACTTGTCCATCAGGACCAGCGTATGGCCCAGATGCAGGGAGGCCGTGCCGAACCCGCCGGGCGCGGCATGGTAGAGCGGGCCGGTGACCAGATGCACGCCCTCGCCGGCCTTGAGTCGGAACAGGGCGCCCAGCATGCCGGCCAAGCTGGCCACGACATCCGGATTGCCCGGCATCAGCGGCCGCCGGACGCCCTTGGGTCGGCCGGTGGTGCCCGAGGTATACAGCATCAGGGTACCGGCCTGACGCTCGGCGGGCGGCTCGGCAGACTGTTCCGCGAGAAAGTCCTCGTAGCGGCGGAATCCGGGGATCTCGCCCACGGCAAAGCAGCGCGAACGGTCATAGCCCAGCTCCTCCACAGCCTTGAGAGCGGCCGCAGCATGGCGCTCGTGCGCGATGAACGCCTTGGCCTCGCAGTTGCCGATGATGTAGGCGACCTCCGGGCCGGTGAGGTGATAGTTGATGGGCGTCAGATAGAGCCCGATCTGATGCGTGGCCAGAAACGCCTCGATCCAGGCCGGATCGTTGTGCATCAGCATGGCGACGCCGTCGCGATACTGGAGCCCGAGCGAGCGCAAGCCGTTGGAAAGCCGGTTGACCCGAGCGTCGACCTCCTCAAATTCGATCGCTCGACCGGAGGCATCGACCAATGCCGTCTTTCGCGGTTCGCTTTGGGCAATGGCCCAGAATCCTGTCTTCCCTGACATGACGCCTCCCTGTTCGGCACGGTGGGTTCCCGTCAACCATAGTCGCCACGTTGCACGGTCGCCAGTCGAACGGCGCCACCATGCCTGCGCCCGTGCACGGCGCAAACGGAGGGATGGGGACGGGCGAACGCACGCCGGCCCGGACGCATAAACCTGGCGGCGTTCACGGTCGCGGAAAACGAAACCGGAGCCATCGACCAGCTCGCCGATGGTGGGGATGCCGCTCCAACCTTGCCCGGAGCGGGGTGTCCAGCGATCAGTCCGCGGCGGTGGCCAGCAGCAGGACGCGCTTGCCTGGACGATCGCCTCTTTCCATGTCCCGATGCGCCTGCGCCGCGTCAGCCACGGGGTAGACTTGCGCGATCGGCATCGTCAGGCGTCCCGCAGCCAGCAGCGGCAGCACCTGACGCTCGAATCGGCGCACCAGCGCGATGCGCGCTTCGGTCGGCTGGCTGCGCATGGTCAGCGTGCGGATGCTCTGCCGCCGCATCAGCAGCGTGGCCAGATCCAGCGTGTCGCGGTTGCCGCCCAGCAGACCGACCACGA
>JAJXTQ010000074.1 GCA_021783685.1 Pseudomonadota bacterium
GCCGCAATTGAAGATCATGCAGGAGGTGATCGCGCTGTCGGTGTTCATCCCGTTCGCCGTGCTCTACATGAAGGTCGAGCTGAAGTGGGATTTCCTGTGGGCCGCGCTGTGCCTGATCGGGGCGGTGTACTTCATGTTCCGCGAGTCGGTCTAGGCGGGCAGAGATTGCGGGCGATTCCTCGTCTATGTTTAGGGATCCGTCGATTCTGCAGGAGGTGCATCATGTTCAGCCACAACACGACACGCCGCGCGTGGCTCATGGCGCCCGTCGTGGCCATCCTCTTCGCCGCCGTTCCGGCATCCGCCCGGCAGTCACCGCTCGCACGCACCGCCGGGGACCCTGCGCTCAAGTGGGGCGGCTGTCCCGACTTCATGCCCAGGGGCTGCGAGATCGCGGTGCTCCACGGGGATCCGGCGAAGGACAATGCCGACGTCTTCTTCAGGGTGCCCGCGAAGGCGGAGATCCCGCGCCACTGGCACACCTCGGCGGAGCGCATGGTGCTGGTGGCCGGCGAGATGAGCGTGACCTACGACGGCCATGCGCCGGTGATGTTGAAACCGGGAAACTACGCCTACGGCCCGTCGAAGCTGCCGCATAGCGCAGTCTGTGGCGATGCCGGCCCGTGTGTGCTCTTCATCGCGTTCGAGTCGCCGGTCGATGCGTTTGCGGGCGGCCCCCGAGAGAAATAGGGGACAAGCTTCCCTCTCCACTTGCGGGACTGCGGAAGGGCCGCTGCGGAGCAGCGGGCGTACCCGCCGGCGTACTCCTTGCGGGGAGGGGGGTTCGCACCAGGCAGCTGCGATGGTTGCAGCTGCTTTACCCTCTCCCCAGCCCTCCCCTCGAGGGGGAGGGGGCAACAAAAAGCCCCGCGCGGGCGGGGCTTTCGGCGAAGCGTTACCGACTCAGACGCAGCCGGTCGGCTTCGGGGTGCCGGCGTAGCGGCCGGCCTGCTTGGCGGGGCCGAACGGGAACAGGTCGAACAGGAATTTCTTGTCGCCCCACTCGTCGCCGAACTCTTCCTTCAGGCCCTTCTGCAGGAAGCGCAGGTTGGGAGCGGTACCGTTCTGCGCGAACTGGTCGCGCATGTAGTGGATGACCTTCCAGTGGTTCTCGGCCAGTTGCAGGTTGTCTTCCTTGGCCAGTTCGACGGCCAGTTCCTCGGACCAGTCTTCCAGGTTGACCAGATAGCCTTCGGGGTCGGTTTCGACGATTTTTCCGTTGATTTCGCGTTCCATGTTGCAGTCCTTGCTGTGATCAAAAAATTACGATGGACGCACAATAGAATAACCTAGTAAATTGGTCAACCATTTCGTTTGCATGGGTATTCGCCGCCGAGCGGGCGGGTGCCGCGGGGATCAGCGCAGCGCGAACGCGAGTACCACCGGCATGACCGCCAGCGCCGAAAGGTTGCCGAGCAGGACGATCGACGCGACGCGCTCGGGCTCCTGGCGGTACTGCTCGGCCATCAGGTAGTTGAGGACCGCGGGCGGCAGCGCGCCGAACACCAGCAGGATCGACTGCTGCACCGGGTCGAGGTCGAGCCAGGGTGTCACCAGCAGCACCATGACGATGCCGGTCGCAGGCGACACGATGCCGCTCGCCAGCCCGATGTGCCAGTCGCGGAAGCTCACCTGGTTGAGCCGCACGCCGAGCGCGAACAGCAGCATCGGGATCGAGGCGTCGCCGACCATCTTGATCGCGGTGTAGAGCGGGTCGGGCAGCACGGCGCCGGACAGGCTCACCGCGACGCCCGCCACGGTCGCCGCCATCACCGGCGTTTTCAGCAGCTGCGCGAGGCGCATGCGGTGCGCCAGCATGTAGGGGCCGAGCGAGAAATGCAGCACCATCTCGACCAGGAACAGGATGATCGCCGCTCCGAGCGCCGCCTCGCCGAAGGCGAGCACGATGAGCGGGATGCCCATGTTGCCGGAGTTGTTGAACATCATCGGCGGCACGAAGGTCTTGGCGTCGACCTTGAGCAGCCGCGCCATGGGCCAGGCGAGCAGGCCCGAGCCGAGGATCACCGCGCCGCCGCCGGCCGCCAGCTGCCAGTAGTGCGCGAAGTCGAACTCCTTCGACGCCAGCGCGGCGAACACCAGCGCCGGCACCAGCACGTCCATGCTGATCTGGTTGGTCACCCCGATGTCGGGGCGCTTGACCCGGCCGTACCACCAGCCGATGCCGATGACGGCGAACACCGGGAAGACGATGGAGAGGATGCGCAGGGCGAGCATCGCGGGTGTGCAACAGCGGGCGAAAGCGGGTGCGTCAGGCGGCCGGTCGCTTGCGGGCGAGCTTGCCGCCTGCCGCCTTGTACGCCTCGAGGCCGCCCTCGATGTAGCGCGCCTTGACGCCGGCGGCCTGCAGGCGGTCGACCACCTGGTTCGACACCTCGCCGCCGCGCACGCAGTAGATCACCACCTCGTGGGTCTTGGGCACCGCGTCGATCCACGCGTCGATCTTGCCGGGGTTCTTCCACAAGGCGCCGGGGAGGGTCTCGTCGGACGCCGCGTAGTCGGCCTCGCGCCGCACGTCGAACACCAGGGTGGTGTCGGGGTCCACCTTGCCAGGTTTGATCGTGCGCGCCAGTTCGTCGCATCTTTCGCCGGGGTTGGCGCAGCCGCAGCGCTTCAGGGGTTGGGTCTTGGGTTCCATGGTGTCCTCACATCGATAACGAATAAGCCAGCCCGAAGAGGGCGCGCACGCCGATCACCTTCATGATGTCGGCCTTGTATTTCGTATTTCCACAGCGCGACGAAGGCGGCGAGCGCGACGATGACGGGGAACCATTCGAAGGTCCCGGCGAACGGCGCGCCTGCCGTGCCCTGCGGCCAGAAGGTATGCCAGGCGAAGAATACCGCCAGATTGAGAATCATGCCGACCACCGCGGCGAGGCCGCCACGACGGGCGGAGCGGAGCTCGCCTGGCGAAGCGCAATCACATAGGCATGCGCTTCGCGTGGTTGTTATCATTCACTTTAGTGAATGATGTTAATTACCAATCGATATTGTTTGTTATCGTTTTCGATCCATAGAATGGACGGACTCTCCCGTGTGCAAACCCGCAGAGGCCGCCATGTTCAGTCTGTCCAATACACTGATCCCTGCAATCCTGTTCTTCGCGCTGGGCTTCCTCGCGCAGCTGGTTCGCTCGGATCTGAAGTTCCCGCCTGATCTCGCCAAGGCCCTGTCCATCTACCTGCTCGTCGGGATCGGCCTGCACGGCGGCATCGAACTGGCCAGGATCGACGCGGCCGGAGCGGTGAGCGCCGTGGCTGCGGCGCTCGGGCTGGGCTTCGGGCTGCCCGTGATCGCCTATGCCATCCTGACCGGGGTGGTCCGGCTGGACCGCCTCAATGCCGCCGCAATTTCGGCCCACTACGGCTCGGTCAGCGCCGGCACCTTCGTCACGGCCATCGCTTTTCTCGATTCGGTGAAGCTGCCCCACGAAGGCTACCCGGTGATCATGCTGGCGATCATGGAGTCGCCCGCCATCATCATCGGCCTGGTGCTGGCGAACCTGGCACGCAAGGGGGAGGGCAACGGGCACCAGAAGCGGGTCAGCCGCGAGCTGGTGCACGATGCCTTCACCAACGGCAGCGTGGTGCTGCTGCTCGGCAGCATGCTGATCGGCGCCATCGCCCAGCCTGCGGGTCTTGCCAAGGTCATGCCGTTCTACGGCATGATGTTCATGGGCGTGCTGAGCCTGTTCCTGCTCGACATGGGGATGGAGGCGGCCCGCCGGATCGGCGATTTCCGCAAGGTCGGCCCCTCCCTACTGATGTTCGGCATCATGATGCCGTTGATCGGGGCGGCCGTAGGCCTGGCCACGGGGCACTGGCTGCTCGGGTTTGGCGTGGGCGGCACGCTGCTGGTGGCGGTGCTGGCGGCGAGCGCGTCGTACATCGCAGTGCCGCCGGCCATGCGGCTTGCCGTTCCCGAGGCGAGTCCGGCGCTGTTCCTGACGCTGTCGCTCGGGGTGACCTTTCCGTTCAACGTCATCGTGGGCATCCCCCTGTACTTCTGGGCGGCCCAGCGCCTGGCAGGCTAAGTCCAAGGAGCCATCATGAAACCGGTCAAACGCATCGAAATCGTCATCGAGGAAATCGAGGTCGACAATGTCATCAGTGAGCTCGACCGCATCGGCGTGGTGGGCTACACCATCGTGCCCCGCGCCGCCGGCCGCGGCGAGCGCGGCGTGCGCTACGAAAGCGTGCAGGGCTTGAACAATGTGCTGATGACGATTGCCTGCGACGAACGGCAGGCCGCCCAGGTGATCGATGCGATCCGCCCCGTCCTCAAGCGCTACGGCGGCATCTGCCTGGTGTCCGACGCCATGTGGGTGATCCACGACTCATGAGCGCGTGACCCGGCGCTTGCTGCGCGCGGCCGGCCGCGGCTGCGGCAGGGTAACCACGCGGCCGGCATCGTTCAGCACGAATTCATGGAACGCCTGCGCGATGGGCGACAGGCGCTTACCGTTGCGGTGCACCAGGTACCACTCCTTCATGATCGGAAACCCCTCCACGCTGAGGATGGCGATCCGGTTCAGCGCCAGCTCGAACTCCAGGGTGTGAAGCGACACGATGCCGAGCCCGAGGCCGGCCATCACCGCGTGCTTGATCGCCTCGTTGCGGCTCATTTCCATCGAGGTGTTGAGCGTGACGTTGCGATCGCCAAAAAAGCGTTCCACGGCGTTGCGGGTGCCCGAGCCGCGCTCGCGCAGGATGAAGGTCTCCTCCTCCAGTCGGCTGAGCGGGATGCGGCTCATCTGTGCCAGCGGATGGTCCGGGCGCGCGATGATCACCAGCGGGTTCTGCATGAAGGCCTGGGCGGTCAGGTCCATGTTGCCCGGAGGCGTGCCCATGATGGCCATGTCCGGGATGTTCTCCTGCAGCTGCGTTACCAGTTCCTCGCGGTTGGTGACTTCCAGATGCACCTGGGTGCCGGGATGGTGCTTGATGAACTCGGCCAGCAGATAGGGCGCGAAGTACTTGCCGGTGCTGGTCACCGTCAGCGACAGCGTCCCGCGCGTCACTCCCTTCATTTCATCCAGCACCGACTCGATGTCGCGGAACTGCTGCGCGATGTTGCGGCTGAAGGCGTAGACCTCGCGGCCCGCCTCGGTCAGGAAGATCTTCTTGCCCATCTGCTCGAACAGCGGCAAGCCGACTTCCTCCTCCAGCTGCTTGATCTGGGTGGAGACCGCGGGCTGCGTCAGGTGCAGCTCTTCGGACGCGCGGGTGAAGCTGGAATTGCGCGCAACGGCTTCCAGCAGGCGCAACTGGCGAAACGTCACATTCATCGCGGTTTTCTCCCTCTCCCTGTGATGGGTTTAACCATTCACAATCGTAAATGTAAACAATAAATATTATTCATTATAAATTATGTATGTGTCTCCGTATATTCACCACAAGCGCCGGATCATGCGCCCCCGACCCAACGATCAACAGCTGAAGCAAAGGAATGCATCCATGAGCGAAGCGACTACAAGTACCCAAGAGGCGCGGCTGAGCGGCAGCGAAGCCGCAATCGCCCGTCGGCAAGCATTGTCCCGCTATGGCAAAGCCGCACTGTCCGGCGCCAATGCCCCGGCGATCAGCAGCGCGACCGAAGCGCGCCTCGCTGCCCGCAAGGAAAATGCCGCACCTGCGCCGGCAACTATCCAGAGCGCGACGCGCGCAGACGCGCCTGCAACCAGCTGTGGCTGTCAGCACGGCGAAACCATGTCCGCACGTGTTGAATACGCCGGCTCGACCTATATCCCGGAGCCCCTTTCGGCTGCACGCCAGCGGCGCATCGAACAGTCGCTGAAAGGTCGTGGCGATGCCCCGCCCTGTCGTCCGTGCGGTCGGGTGCGCCCCGAACCGCAAAAGGTTGAACTGGGCACCACCCTCTCCGGCAGCACGGTGACCGGCAACCAGGTCGAGCGTACCCAGCGCGTGACCGGCAATGAGTCCGGCACCTGCCGCAGCATTACCGGCACTGAATATATCGGCGCCGAGCAGTTCGGCGAGTTCTGCGGTTCGCTGCCTGATGCGTCACCGGCCAAGGTGGGGACCAGCAGCACGAGTCGTGGCGGTCGTGTGACGGGTACCGAAGTGGGGCGCAGCAGCAAGGTGACCGGTGATGAGACCGGCACTTGCAAGCGCGTGACCGGCACCGAATATCTCGCTGCCGAGCAGGCGGGCGAATTTTGTGGGACGTCGCCTGAACCGCATCCGCAAAAATCCGCCTTTGGCATGACCGCCCGGAAAAATCCGATCAGCGGCAACGATCTCGCCCGCAAGGTCGATGTCACCGGCGGCGAGTCCGGCGCAAACCGCACGATTACCGGAAGCGCCTATATGGATGCCGCCCCGTTTCGCAGTGGGCCGGGAGAAGCGCCAAAAAAGGTGGAAACCCGTCACACGAGCGCTGGCAGCGAGGTGAGCGGCACCCTGGTGGGTCGTTCGTCGAAAGTTACCGGCGATGAGTCCGGCGCCTGCAAGCGTGTGACGGGTTCTGACTACATCAGCGCCGAGGAATTCGCCTCTTTTTGCCGGGCCGAGCCTTTCCAGCCGCCGGCCAAGGTGGGCGTGTCGCGGACCTTGAAGGGGCAGGATGTTTCCGGCACCCAGGTGGGGCGTTCGGCCAGCGTGACGGGGGACGAGTATGGCGCCTGCAAGCCGGTGACGGGCACGTCCTACATCGGGGCAGACCAGTACGCCGAATTCTGCGCCACCCGGGCGGCGGCTGAAGCCATCAACCGTGCGCGTCTTGGACGCAGCGCCGACCTGACCGGCATTCAGCCCGGCCCGGATGCCAAGTTGACCGGCAACGCGCGAGGCGAGTGCCAGGACGTGAGCGGCACCCCGTATGTGGGGGAAGCGCAGCAAGCCAGCGCCTGCGGTCGTCCGCCGATGGCGAGCCATTACCGCGTCCGGACGCCGGAGGGCGCGACGCCTGCCGTGGGCATCACCGGCAATGCGATGGACGCGCCAAGCGGCCGTCAGCCGGGCGGGTTCTCGGTGGCCTCGCCTGCCCGCACGGCGCGGGACAGCGAAACCGGCCGGATTACCGGCAGTGCCTTCGGTGGCACCGGGCGCATTACCGGATCGCTTGCACGTGCCGCCGGCCTGGTGTCCGGAACGCCCGAGTTCCGTTATCGCGATGGCAGCGAACCGGTTGCGGACAAGCCTGAGGCCGTTTCCTCGCCGGCTCCCGAGCGCATCACCGGAGAAGGCCGCGAGCGCAGCGTCACGGGTGATGCCTGGGACCGCGGCGGGCGTGTGACGGGTACCGAAGGGCGCTCCGCAGCAGGCCGCAACCCGACCCAACGTGGCGAGCCGCGCGGCAACGGCGTGAGCCCCCGCGTTCCCCGCGAAGCGGTGCCGCCCGCCGCCACCATGAGCCGCATCACGGGCAGCAGCGGCAACAGCCAGGGGGGTGCGGCCGTAACCCTGTCCGGCGGTGCACGCGGCTAAATCAACAACACGACGGTAAACGACGATGGATACCCGCAAACGCCGTGAACGGTTGCACCAGGCGGCTCATGCCGCCCCGGTAGGCATGGCGATACGCCCGCCTTCGGCAACCGCGCCAGCCGCGGTGCCGAACTGGCCGCAGCGGCCGAGCTTCTGCCCGCCCTGCAACGGTGCGGCGGATCGGGACGAATGCGTGCGCGAGTCGTGCACCCCGCGTGTGCACCCGCTCGTCGACCCGGTGCAGAACGCGCATCTGGCGGACTACGAACGGGCAGTGCGGGCACGTTTTGACGCCATTGTTCCGGTGCTCAGGCAGATCGCAGCACTGCAGCATGAAGCCGGGTTCGAGAGGCAGGCGCAGGCGATCGCACGCGAGCAGCTGGGCTTCGAGTTGCCCGCCGACGTGCTGGCAGATGCCTGGATCACCACGCTCGATATGCGCAGGCTGTATGGCCACAGCGTGCTGCACGCCTTCCGCGAGCTGGCGCAGGAGGCGATCGCGCAACACAACGGGTCGGCCGAGGCCGACGCGACGATGCGCTTCTTCATCGAGTGCGGCTTCCATGAGGTGGATGTGAGCGCCTGCGCTGACGGCCGTCTCAAGGGCCTGCTGCAGTACATCCTGCGCCTGCCGCAGCAGGCGGTGCGCCG
>JAJXTQ010000075.1 GCA_021783685.1 Pseudomonadota bacterium
GCGGCTGTGAGCATGGCGCCCGGCGAGTCGATCTGGGCCACGCCCCAGGGGAAGAAGATCGCCAGCCCGATGCAGGAATAGGCGAAGAGCTTGAGCGAGGAGGCCCATTCCATCATCGCCAGGTGCCGGCCGGAGTATTCGAGGATCAGCGCTTCGTGGATCATCGTCAGTTCGAGGTGGGTGGCCGGGTTGTCGACCGGCACGCGGGCGTTTTCGGCGAGCGACACCATCGTGAAGGCGACGCCCGCGAACGCCAGGCTGGGTTCGAGCGTGAACGGGCGGCGGGTCATGGTCTCGACGATGTTGGCGAGCGAGGTCGAGTGCGTGATCAGCGACGCCGAGAACAGCGTCATCAGCAGTGCCGGCTCGGCCAGGAAGCCCACCAGCATTTCGCGCCGCGCCGCCATCGTGCCGAACGCGGTGCCGACGTCCATCGCCGCGAGGGCGACGAACACCCGCGCGGTCGCGAACAGCCCGACGAGGGCGATCGCATCGGCGGCCGGCGCGAGCGGCAGGTCGGTCGAGAGGGTCGGAATGATGCCGCAGGCCAGCATCATCGCGCCGAACACGCCGTAGGGCGTGAAGCGGAAGAGCGAGGAGGCGTTGTGCGCGACCACCGATTCCTTGTGGAAGAGCTTGTTCAGCACGCGGTAGGGCTGGACGAGCGGCGGCACCGCGCGGTTCTGCAACCGCGCCCGCCATTGATCGACCCAGCCGGAGAGCAGCGGCGCGGCGAGCAGCGCCAGCACGATCTCCAATACCTGGGCAAGGATCCCGGTGACGTTCATAGCCGGACCATGTCCCGTCGCCAGCGACAGACCGAATCACCCCCTCTCCCGCGACGGCGGGAGAGGGCGGGGGTGAGGGCGGCGGCAGCCATGAAGCTCATAGCCGAATGACGAACAACAACAGCATCAGCGTCAGGAAGCTGTACATCAAATAGATGGAGATCCGCCCCCGCTGCAACTGCCCGACGAAGCGCGCCATGCGCTCGACGGCGTGCCCGATCGGCACATAGAGCCGATGCCAGAGCGGATCCTCGATCGAGACGAAGTAGCGCGGCCGGGCGTCGAACGACGAGGGCAGTTCGCGCGTGGTCCGGAAGAACGGATCGAAGACCTGCCGGATCGGCTGGCCGAACCCTTCCGCGGTGTCCTGCATGCGGGCGGTGACTCCGGCGTAGCCGCAGGCCCAGGGCTCGGCGCGGCGCAGGCCGCCGCGCACCAGGCGCCGGGCGATGAGCAGCCCCAGGAGTACGCCCGTCCCGATGCCGACCAGGAACGCCAGCGGACCGTAGCTCGCCCGCGCGGTGCCGAGCGGCGCGAGCAGGAACCAGCCGTTGGCGTGGACATTCTCCGCCAGGTCGCCGCCCACCAGCCGTTGCGTCACCCGGTCGATGACGTCGATCACCGGCACCGGGAACAGGCCGAGCAGTACCGACCCCGCCGCGAACCACGCCAGCCCGATGCGCTCGAGGAGGGTCGCATCGTGCGCATGCCGCAACTTTTCCTCGCGCGGCTGGCCGAGGAAGATCACGCCGAAAAACTTCACCATCACGTAGCCGGCCAGCGCGCCGACCAGCGCGATGGCCGCGGCGATCAGCGGAATCATCATGCCCAGGAAGGAACTCGGCAGGTTGGTCGTGACGAGAAAGCCCTGCAGCAGCAGCCACTCCGACACGAATCCCGCCAGCGGCGGCAGGCCCGAGCCGGCCATCGCGCCGATCAGCACCAGCCAGGCGACCCAGGGCATGGCGTGGATGAGTCCGCCCAGCTTGCCGAGGTTGCGCTCGCCGGTGGCGTGCAGCACCGCGCCCGTGCCCAGGAAAAGGAGGTTCTTGAAGAACGAGTGCGCCAGCACGTGGAAGAGCGCCGCGGCCAGCGCCAGCGCGGAGAGCAGGTCCATGCCGTAGGCGCGGAAGACGAGCGACAGGCCCAGGCCGGTGAGGATGATGCCGATGTTCTCGATCGACGAGTAGGCGAGCAGGCGCTTCATTTCGGTCTGCACGGCGCTGAAGACCACGCCGAGCAGCGCGCTCGCCAGCCCGAGGCCGAGCAGCACCACGCCCCACCACCACAGGCCGCCGTGGAGCAGGTCGAACACCACGCGCAGCAGGCCGTAGACGGCGGTCTTGAGCATCACCGCGCTCATCAGCGCCGAAACCGGCGAGGGCGCGGCCGGGTGGGCTTCGGGCAGCCAGACGTGCACCGGCACCAGGCCGGCCTTGGCGCCGAAGCCGAACACCGCCAGCGCGAATGCGGTGGTGGCCCAGAAGGGGCTCAGGTGCTGCGCCCGCAGGTTGGCGAAGGTGTAGCTGCCGATCCCGCCGTCGCCCGTTCCGGCCTGCAGCACGCCGAAGCAGAGCAGCAGCGCGATCGCACCGACGTGGGCGACGAGCAGATAGAGGTGCGCCGCCTGCCGCACTGAGGCGACGCGGTCGTTGGCGGTGACGAGAAAGAACGACGACAGCGCCATCGTCTCCCACATCACCATGAAGCAGTAGGCGTCGTCGGCGAGCACGACCAGGCTCATCGCCGCCAGGAAGACGTGATATTCCAGGCACAGCAGGCCGGGCGCCGTGCCCTCGCCGCTGCGGAAATACCCGGCCGAGAACATCGACACCCCGAAGGCGCCGGCGCCGATCACCACCAGGAAGAAGGCCGCCAGCGGATCCAGGCGCAGATGGAAGGGCAGCCCCGGCAGCCCGACCACGAGTTGCGCGACTTCGGGGGTCGAGAACACCGCATCGAGGGCCACCCCGGCCATCGCCAGGCCGACCATGGCGCCGATCGGAAAGAGCGCGCGCGCGACGAAGCGGGTGTTGTGGAGCGTGAAGAGCGCCGAGAGGCCCAGCACCAGCCATGCGGCGGCGCAGAGCATGATCCAGTCGATATGGATCATGGTTTTCGTGTCACCCCCTCTCCCGCACGCGGGAGAGGGCGGGGGTGAGGGTGCAAAGAAGATCCCGCCGCCCGCGCCGTCCCCCCCGCGTCCGCAATCGTCTGACCGATCCCGGATGCAAAGAGTGAAGGAGTTTTCACAGCGCCTTGTTGTAATGATTGTTCGAGGGCGATTCTACTCCCTGCGTTCGAACACCAGATCCCATACGCCGTGCCCCAGGCGATTGCCGCGCGCGTGGAACTTGGTCGTCGGCCGCTCGCACCACGGACTGCGCGGCGCCGGCGCGTAGCCCGCATGCAGGTTGCGCAGCCGGGGTTCTTCCGACAGCACCGCGAGCATCTGTTCGGCGTAGTGCTCCCAGTCGGTGGCGCAGTGCAGGGTGCCGCCGGGCCGCAGGCGCTCGGCGAGTTCGCCGAGGAAGGGCTGGGAGACCAGCCGCCGTTTGTGGTGGCGCGCCTTGGGCCAGGGGTCGGGAAAGAAGATGTGGACGGCCGACAGCGTCGCCGGCGCGATCATCGCGCGCACGACCTCGACGGCGTCGTGCTGGATGATCCGCAGGTTGGTGAGCCCCCGTTGATGCACCCGCTGCGCCAGCGCACCGATGCCGGCCATGAACACCTCGACGCCGAGAAAGTCGCGCTCCGGGTGGGCCTGGGCGATGGCGGCGGTGGTCTCTCCCATGCCGAAGCCGATCTCGAGCACGACCGGCGCCTGCCGGCCGAACAGGGCCGCGAAATCGAGCGGCTCGGGGGCGGCTCCGGGTCGCTGCGGCACGGCGATCGCCGGCAGCAGTTCCTCGACGCCGCGGCGCTGCGCCGCCGTGATGTGGCCGCGGCGCATGACGAACGAGCGGATATGGCGATCGGCGACGGGGGATTCCGGGTCGGATGGGGTTTGCATAAGAAAGAGAATCAATCCTTCCCAATCCTTCGTCGAATCACGCGAAGGGGTGAGGTTTTGGCATAGTTTCCGTACGGGATTATCGCAAATCGCTCCCCCTGCGCCGCCCCGCACCGTACAATCGGTCGACCCGCAGGAGGGGAGGAGCGTTCATGGCCGTCGATTTTCTGGCGCCGAAATTTCTGATTCTCTACGTGTTCGTCTTGTCGTCGCTCTACATGCATTTCCGGGGGAAGGCACGCCTGCCCCTGTTGCGGCAGATCGGCAACCATTCGACGCTGATGGCACCGTACAACGTGTTCTTGTACGCGTTTTCGGCCGTGCCCGGCAAGCCGTACCTCGACATGCGCGATTTCCCGGAAATGGCGACGCTGCGCGACAACTGGGAGACGATCCGCGACGAGGCGGTCGCCCTGCTCAACGAGGGAGGGCTGCGCGCCGCCAGCGACCACGTCGACATCGGCTTCAACTCGTTTTTCCAGCGCGGCTGGAAGCGCTTCTATCTGAAGTGGTACGACAACCCGCCGCCCACCGCGCAGCGCCTGTGCCCCAGGACTGTGGCGCTGCTGCAGTCGATCCCGTCGGTGAACGCGGCGATGTTCGCGCTGCTGCCCCCCGGCGCGCGGCTCAACGAACACCGCGACCCCAGCGCCGCCTCGGTGCGCTACCACCTCGGCCTGATGACGCCCAACGACGACCGCTGCCGCATCGTCGTCGACGGCGTTGCGCATTCCTGGCGCGACGGCACCGACGTGATGTTCGACGAGACCTACCTGCACTTCGCCGAGAACTACACGGACAAGACCCGCCTCATCCTGTTCTGCGACGTCGAGCGCCCGCTGCATTTCGCGCCGGTCCGCGCCCTGAACCGGCTGTTCGAGCGGTATGTCCTGCGTGCCGCGGCGACGCAGAACGACGGCAGCGAGGAAATCGGCTGGATCAACCGCCTCTACAAGCCCGTGGGCATCGTCAAGGAGCGGTTGAAGCGGATCAAGCAGTGGAACAAGCCGCTGTTCAACGGCTGCAAGTACTGCTGCATCGCCGGGGTGTTGTACTGGATGTTTTTCTGACAGTTTTTGGCTATTCGTAAAAACCTGTGTATGGCGGCTTGCAGAGGTGGCGGGACGCCAGCCACGAAAATCGTAAAAACTTGTGGGCGGCAGGCGAAGGGGGGAACGGTGGCGATGAACACATGCCCGCGCAAACCGATCAAGCCATCGCCGCTTTTCTCAGGGCTTCGGCTGCCCACTGATTGAGGCTCTTGCCCGCAGCCTGCGCCGCAAGCAGGGCGGCTCCATGCACCTCGGGCGCTACGCGCAGCATGATCTTGCCGGACGCCGGACGCTCTGGCGATTTTCCGATCTTCGCGCAGGTTTCGAGATAGTCGTCCACCGCCTCCTCGAATGCCGCGCGCAACTCGGGGATGTTGTCGGCGTGGAAGCTGATCAGATCGCGGATGCCGAGCAGACGGCCGACAAGGATGTTGTCGCGGTCGTCGAATTCGATGCGGGCCGTGTAGCCCTTAAAGGTCATGGTATTCATGATGGCTTGACTCCGATGGCTTCGAGGAACGCCCGCGCATCCTCAACTTGGTACGGCTTCGCTTCCTTGGTGGGGTGCGGGCGATGGAACGTCACGATGACATCGCCGAACGCGAACCGAACGCGAGACCCGCGCCCCTCGATGACTTGGCAACCCGCGGCGACCAGGAGGGCTTCGATGCGAGTCCATTCCAAGGTCGTCGCGGTCGGTTTGCCGAAAACGGCTTCGAGGGTTTTGCGGTGCTTGGCGTTCATGCAATAAATGATAGCGGATAGTGCTATCTACTGCAAGCACTATTTGATAGCTACGCGGCACAGATCGAAAAGCCGCTCGCCCCTCATCCACAAGCTTTTACGAATAGCCCAGTTTTGCAAATCGAAGAAAATTTCTTCAATTTGCAGGGTCGCGCTACGACCGGGAAATGGTCCCCCGTACGCTTGCCCCGATCCTGCTGCAGCGCGCCGCGCAATACCCGGTCGTCACGCTGACCGGACCGCGGCAAAGCGGCAAGACGACCCTCTGCCGCGCGCTCTTTCCGCACAAGCGCTATGTGAGTCTCGAGGATCCCGACCTGCGGCGGTTTGCGGTCGAGGATCCGCGCGGGTTTCTCGAGTCCGTGCGCGACGGCGCCATCCTCGACGAGATCCAGCGGGCGCCGGAGCTTTCCTCATACCTCCAGGGCATGGTCGATGCCGACCCCCGGCCCGGGCGCTTCGTGCTCACCGGCAGCCAGCAGTTCGAGTTGATGCGGCACGTGAGCCAGTCGCTGGCAGGACGGACGGCGGCGCTGCGCCTGCTGCCGTTCAGCCTGACCGAACTTGCGACGCTCGGCCCGCTGCGCGGCCTGCCTGCGATGATCCGGACCGGCGTCCTGCCGAGGATCCATGATCGTGGCCTCGATCCCGGCGTTGCGCTGGGCGACTATTTCATCACGTATGTCGAGCGCGATCTGCGCGAACTTGCCGCCGTCCACGATCTGCAGCGCTTCGAGCGGTTCGTGCGCCTGTGCGCCGGGCGCGTCGGACAACTGCTGAATTTTCGCGACGCTTCGGGCAACGAAGTCGACCTGCTCCTGCCCGAAGGGGCCCGCTTCCATGCCATCGAGATCAAGTCCGGGCAAACCGTCCAACCCGATTATTTCCGGGGACTGAAGACGTTTGCGGCCGCGTTTCCGGACAAGATCGCCAGCGGCGGCGTGCTGTTCGGCGGCGCAGTGGGTCAGGCACGCAGCGACTGGCCGGTAAGTTCCTGGCGCGCCCTCTCGGCAGCGTGATCGGGTCTTCTATAATCCTCCGGCTGTACTGACATTCCGGAGCAATGGATTGGACCTCGACGTGCGCGTGATCGAATCGGTGGAGTCGGCTCTGCACATTCCGCTGGACCGCGGCCGGATCCGTCCGGAGACCCCCCTCATGGGGGCGATCCCGGAATTCGACTCGATGGCCGCGGTCGCCCTGCTCACCACGCTGGAAGAGCGCTTCGGCTTCGCCATCGCGGATGACGAGTTCGATGGCGCGACGTTCGCGACCTTCGGCAGCCTCAACGCCTTCGTGCAGGGGAAGTTGGACGCCCTTCGACGTAGTTAGCCGATTGGGATGCAGTCCGACTGGATCATCGCCCTGCGCGAAACCGCGCACGTCTTCCTGGTGCCGCCGGGCCCGCTACTCCTGTTGCTGGTCGCCGGCCTGCTCCTGCTGCGCCGCAAACCCAGGGCCGGCCGCGCACTCCTGTGGACCGGGACGCTGCTCTTTCTTGCGCTGTCGCTCGCCCCGGTGAGCCGCGCCCTCACCGATCTCGCCGGCGACTATCCGCCGCTGCGCCTGGCCGACGCGCGCGCGGCGCAGGCCATCGTCGTGCTGTCCGGAGATACCCGCTTCGCGCCGGAAGACGGCGCGGAAGATACGATCGGCGATCTCACCGCGGTGCGCTTGCGCTATGGCGTGCTGCTGGCAAGGAAGACCGGTCTGCCGATGCTGTTCACCGGCGGCGAAGGCGGCCTGCAGCACCGTGCGATTGCCGAACTCATGCAGCGTGCCGCGATTGGCGACTACGGAGTCGGTGCGCGCTGGCTCGAGACGCGCTCGCGCAACACGCGCGAGAATGCCCAGCTTTCCGCGCCCATCCTGCGGGCGGCAGGGGTGCGGACGATCGTGCTGGTCACCGACGACAACCACATGCGGCGGGCGTTGCGGGAATTCGCCGCCACCGGGCTGCGCGCGATCCCGGCGCCGGTGCGCATTCCGCCGCCGCTCTTTGCCGGGCGCTGGTGGAACAACCTGCGGCCCGGCCTCGGCGCGTTCTGCAACGGTTCGCTGGCGATCTACGAACTGCTGGGGCAGGCGGCGCAGATCATCAGTCCGCCGCCCGCGCATCGAACGGTGGCGAATCAAACGGCGACGACCAGATCTCCGTAGCGGGCGATCATCGGATCGTGGCTGATCAGGCGCATCGGTTCGATCTGCGCCTGTGCCACCAGGATGCGATCGAATGGGTCCTGATGGTGGGGCGGAAGTTCTTCGACCGCTGCCGCATGCTCGGCCTCCACCGCGAGCAGGCGATACCCCGATTCACGGAAATATCGCACGGCGTCCTGCCCGGATACCGGCATGTCGCCGCGCCCGAGCGCGTGCTTGATCGCAATTTCCCAGACGCTGGCGGCGCTGACCCACACGAAGGCGTGGGGCGCTTCGATCAACGCGCGCGCCTTCTGCGGCAGCTTGGCGCTGCCCGTGATCGCCCAGAGCGCGACGTGGGTGTCGAGCAGC
>JAJXTQ010000076.1 GCA_021783685.1 Pseudomonadota bacterium
GGCGCGGCGCCATGTCCAGCTTGCCGGGCGGCAGCACGGGCTGCGCGCGGGCCATCAGCGCCTCGTAGGAATGCATGCCCTCGGGCGGCTCGCCGCCGACCACGATGTAGTGCTTGACGGACGGGATCTGGTCGCGGATGGGCAGGATGCGGTCGAGAAACTCGTGGTCGACCAGCAGCACCTGCGGCTGGGCGGCATTGATGCACTGGGCCAGTTCGTGCGGCCGCAGATGCCAGTTCAGCATCGGCATGTGGATGCCGGTCAGCGTGCCGGCCGCCATGGCCTCGAACCAGACCGGACTGTTGTAGAGCAGCTCGGCGAAGCGGTCGCCGGTTTTCAGGCCCAGCCCGTGCAGCACGTCGGCGAAGCGCAGCACGCGGTCCTTGAATTGGGCGAAGGTGATGCGCTGGCCTTCGAAGATCAGCGCCTCCCGGCTGCCCAGCGTGTCCCAGAAGGACAGCAGGAATTGCCGCGGCAGTTCATTGCGGTCCAGACGGCTGCGGATCAGGGCCTTGGTGATGGTGCGGGCGCCATTGACGAGGCCAACCTGACGCAGCGGCGCCAGGGCGCCCTTGCGGGCTTCGGGCATCTTGCGCAATTGAGCGAGTGCGGACATCGATCGTCTCCTCCATGAAAGACCTTTTTTGAATCGTCATGCTGGAAGTGGCTGTGAATACAACCTCTCCTGCCCCCTCAGGCAGGATCTTCCGGTGCAATGACCATAGCATGGACGGCACCCCGCGGGCAGATGGCACCCAGCCCGGGCCGGGAACGGAGTTGACAGCGAGAAAGTGTCGGCGTCTGCGGATCCGGCGCCGGGCACGCCAGGCCCCCATGCATTCAGCGCGGGCCGAAGACGCGCGCGCACTCGGCCACGAAATCCGCGAGCAGGAGGCCCGCCAGACTCATCGGGCCGGGATGGGACGGCAGCGCCCGATAATCGAACCAGCCGGCCTCCACGATCTCCACGCCATCGGGACGCAACTCGCCGGAGGCGTACTCGCAAACGAAGCCGATCATCAGGGAATGGGGAAACGGCCAGGGTTGCGAACCCAGATAGCGCATGGCGCCGACCGCAATGCCGACCTCCTCGGCCACCTCCCGGCGCACGCAGGCTTCCAGCGTTTCCCCGGGCTCGACGAAGCCGGCGAGGATGCTGAACAGACCTTCCGGGAAATCCGGTCCGCGCGCCAGCAGCACCTCGGGCCCGCGCACCACCATGGCCATGACGGCCGGCGCCAGACGCGGAAACTGCCGCAGGCCACAGGCGGGGCACTGCTTGGCGCGATCGCTTTCGGCAAGCATCAGTGGCGTGGCACACCGGCCGCAATAGCGATGGGTGCGATCCCAGGCCACGATCTGCACGGCGCGCCCGGCGAGCAGGAACAGATCGGTCGGCAGCCGATCATGGAGGCGGCGCAGATCCAGCCATTGCCCCTGCGGATCGGCCGCTTCGGCCTTGCTGTCGGCGCCCACGCCATAACACGGCACCCCATCCAGGTAGCCCAAGGGATGCGGCACGGGATCCAGTGCGAGCCCCAGAAGGACGGCCCGGGCGGCGCGCGGCATGCCGAAGCTGCCGTCCGCCTCCCGGCGCACCCAGAGGCGGGATCCGTCGCAGACGAACCACCAGGCCGCCGTGGCCAACGGCGTTTCGAAGCGGACCACCGGCTCGAAACGGCCGCTGAAGCGATGATGCCCATCCATGGCGTGATCTCCGTGCCTCATCCGCGATCGTGCGTTCGGCGCTCAGGCCCGCTCGACCGGAAACGCCAGCACGGCATCGAGTGTATCGGCGCCGAGGGCCAGCATCACCAGCCGGTCCACGCCCAAGGCCACCCCGGCGCAGTCGGGCAGCCCGGCGGCGAGCGCGGCGAGCAAGGCTGCGTCCACCGGGACCACCGGCAAGCCGTGCGCCTTCCGCCAGGCGAGATCCTGCAGGATGCGGCTGCGCTGCTCCGCTGCGTCGGCGAGCTCATGATAGCCGTTGGCCAGTTCGATGCCGTGCAGATACAGTTCGAAGCGGGCCGCGCGCGGGGGATCCCCGGGCAGCAGTCGGGCCATGGCGGCCTGGGAGGCCGGATACTCGGTGATGAAACACGGCCCGTCCCGGCCGAGCTGAGGCGCCACGCAGTGCGTCATGACGAGATCGAGCCAGCCATCACGATCGAGACCGTCGATGCCGGCGGCAAGCGTCCCACCGGCTGCGCGGAGGCAGTCCCTGAACGCCGCCGTGTCGGCTGTGAACGGATCGAACCCGGCGTAGCGCCGGAACGCCTCGCCATAGGTGAGGATCGTGCTCGGCGCGAGCGGCGGACCGTCGGCGAGCGCCGAGCGCACCAGATCGTCGACCTCGCCGATCAGCCTGTGGTGATCGAAACCGGAACGGTACCATTCGAGCAGGGTGAATTCAGGATTGTGCAGCCGCCCCCGCTCCGCCTCGCGCGCGGCGCGGTAGATCTGATAGATCGACCCGGCGCCGGCGGCCAGCAGACGCTTCATGTGCGCCTCCGGGGAGGTCTGCCAGTAGCGCGGACCCCACGGGGAGTCGGCGAGGCGGACGGCCTGCAGATGGGGATCGCTGGCGCAGGCCGCGCCGAGCACGGGGGTTTCCACCTCCCACACCCCGCGCGCCGCAAAAAAGGCGCGCAGCCGGGCCAGCATGTCGGCGCGCCGCCGCAGCGCGGCAAGATTCGCGCTGGGCCGCCAATCCGGCGCGCGGCTCACTCCTTGACGCGGGAGACGTACTCGCCGGTGCGGGTGTCGGCCTTGATCAGCTCGCCCTGCTCGACGAACAGCGGCACCCGCACCACCGCGCCGGTCTCCAGGGTCGCGGGCTTGCCGCCGCCGCTGGCCGTATCGCCACGGATACCCGGATCGGTCTCCGTGATGCGCAGCGTCACGAAATTGGGCGCGGTCACGCTCAGCGGCACGTTGTTGTAGAGCATGACCGTGCACAGATCCTCGGGCTTGATCCATTTGCCGGCCTCGCCCACGGCCTGGGGACTGGCGGCATGCTGCTCGAAGGTGTCGGTGACCATGAAATGCCAGGCGTCGGCGTCGCTGTAGAGATACTGCATCTCCACCTCGACCACATCGGCCGATTCGATGGTGTCGCCGGACTTGAAGGTGCGTTCGATGACCCGGCCGGTCTTGAGGTTGCGGAACTTGACCCGGTTGAAGGCCTGGCCCTTGCCGGGCTTGACGAACTCGTTCTCCAGGATGCTGACCGGGTCGCCGTCCAGCATGACCTTGAGGCCGCCCTTGAATTCGTTGGTACTGTAGATCGCCATGGATAATCCGTCGTGAAGTGAGGAACGCCTGCCCCGGATGCCGTTCGGGCCATACGCGGGTTGTCTAAAATGCGCCGGTCGATCCATCCCGAACACGCGACGGACCCCGCAGGAGCGCCATGATAACCCGAAGCATTTCCCCGACACAGCCGCCCCGCTGGGCCACCTTGCTGGCCGAGGGCGTGCGTGACCCGTCCGAATTGCTCGCGCTGCTCGGACTCGACGCGGCGCAGGCGCCCTATCCCATCGATGCCCGGTCGCCGTTCCCGCTGCGCGTGCCGCACGGTTTCGTCGATCGCATGCGGCGTGGGGACTGGCACGATCCGCTGCTCCGCCAGGTGTTGCCACTGGCGCGCGAAGCCACGCCGCAGGCCGGCTTTGGCCTCGATCCGGTGGGCGACGGACCGAGCCGACGGCCCGGCGGCATCCTGCACAAGTACCATGGCCGCGCGCTGATGATCCTGACCGGCGCCTGCGCCATCCATTGCCGCTACTGTTTCCGCCGCCATTTCCCCTACGCCGAAGCCCATGCCGCCCGCAGCCGATGGCTGGAAGCCTTGGACTATCTGCACGCCGACCCGTCCATCGAAGAAGTGATCCTGAGCGGCGGCGATCCCTTGAGTCTGCCGGATGAAAAACTCGCCGAGCTGACCTGCGCGCTCGCGGAGATCCCCCATCTCAAGCGGATCCGGGTGCACACGCGCCTGCCCATCGTCCTGCCCGAACGCGTGGGCGCGAGCGCATCAAGTTGGCTGGAAAACCGCCGATTCCAATGGGTAGTCGTGGTGCACAGCAACCACGCCCAGGAACTCGACGAATCGGTCGCAGAGGCCTTGTTGCACATGAGGCATTTCGGGGCGGTCATGCTCAACCAGGCGGTGCTGTTGGCCGGGGTCAACGATACCGCCGCCGCCCAGATCGCCCTGAGCGAGCGGCTGTTCGAAGCCGGGGTGTTGCCCTACTACCTGCATCTGCTCGACCGCACGCAGGGCACGGCCCATTTCGAGGTCGAGGAGACTCGGGCCCGGCAGCTCATGGGCGAGGTCGCCGCCCGATTGCCGGGGTATCTGGTGCCGCGGCTGGCGCGGGAGACGCCGAGCGCGCCCGCCAAGCAGGTACTCGCGGCCTGCTGAAGGAATGACTGCGTCAGGAGGATCAATGTGAACTCGGAATCACCGGATCTGGTTTCGGCATGGGTCGTCGACCACTCGCCCAATTCGACCGATGTCGTCGGAAGCCTGCTGCGAAACGCCGGGGTCAGGGTTCGCACGCGGCATATCGCCGATTTGGCCGCCTTGAACGACGCCCTGCACGGCGATCGGCCTGATGTCCTGCTGTGCCCGGAGGTGAACGGATCGGTACCGCTGGCCGATGTGATTGCCAGGGCCCGGGCCTGCGAGCCCCCGTTGCCGGTCATCGCCGGCGGAGAACGGCCGGATCCCGCCCGGATCGCTCAAACCATCCGGCAGGGCGGGGCCATGCTGATCGACTTCCAGGCGGGCGAGCTGCTGGCTGCGGTGACGCTGCGGGAGCTGGCACTGGCCGAAGCCCTCCGGAGCCATCGGGCCAAGGGCGAACAGGCAGACCACTGGCGCAGCCAGTGCGAGCGCTTCGTCGTCCATACCTCTGACCCCATCATCAGCGTGGTGGAAGGCATCCACGTCAAGGCCAACCTGGCCTACGCCCGATTGATGGGTTTCGCGGATGCCGAGGAAGTCGAAGGTTGCCCGATCATGGACCTCATTGCGCCCGCCTCGCGCGATGTCGTCAAGCGCTGCCTGCGTGATGCCCAGCAGGGCCGGTTGCCGGCGCACCCGCTGGAGGTGACCGGCGTGCGCAGAGACGGATCGCCCGTCGCCATGCTCTGGCACTGCGGATGGACCCATTCCGGTGCGCAGCCCGTCCTGCAAATCATGATGCCCGCCCGCGCGGCCGATCCCGAACTGGCCGAGGCGCTGAAGACTTCACGGATCCAGTGCGAGCAACAACAGGGCAGCATCCGCGACCTCGACCGGGAACTGGAAACCTTGCGCGCGGATCTGGCCGGCACGCGTCAGGCGCTGGAAAACCTGCACGGCGAGCGGGCCGCTGCGGCCACCTCGTCGCTGGCCGGCCTGCGCGACGGGCTGAGCCAGCTCGCCGCCGCGCCGCTACCGGATGTGGGCAGCCGGTTCCTGATCGTCATTCATCTCGAAGAACTCCCCGGCCTGCTGCCCTCCGTCGGCTACGTCGCCTGCGAAGCGGCACTTGCACATTACGCCGCCGCAGCCACGGCGTTGCTGCCTCCGGGGCACGTCCTCATGCGGCTACGCGAGTACGCGCTGGCCGCGGTGGTCCATGAGTCATCCATCGAAGCGATGAAATCGCGCGCCGCCGGATGGCAAGCCGCGCTGGCTGAAGAGGTCATCGCCGTGGGCCCGCAAAGTCGCGTGTTGCGCGCGATCGTCGGCATCCGCGAATGGCCGGCCTCGGACGCCACCCCGGTGGAGGCCGCGCTGCTGGACGCCGAGCGCAGCATCCAGGATGCCCGGAGCACACGTCAGGTGGTGGGAATCGCCAAGCCGTCGGGCCTGGAAACAAATACCAAACACGCCGACGCCGAATGGGAATCCAGAATACGCAGCGCGCTGGCCCATGACCGCCTGCAGCTCGTGTACCAGCCGGTATCCTCGTTTGCGGCGAACGTGGCCGAATTTTACGAGGTGCGTTTGCGGCTTCTGGACGAGGATGGCCGCGAGCAATCGCCGCTGCTGTTCTGGCCGGCTGCCGAACGCACCGGCATTGCCGAAGCCCTGGATCACTGGGTCTTCAGCCGGGCCACGGCGGTTCTGGCCGAGCGGCAACGGGAAGGGAGCGACATCGGATTCTTTGTGAAACTCTCGGGCGCAAGCCTGCAGTCGCCCGCCAGTCTGGCGTGGTTCCAGTCGCATCTGCCGGGACGGCAACCCCCGTTGCCGCTGTATCTGCAAATCTCGGAAGAACAGATCGAATCGAATCTCAAGAACGTGCTGGCGCTGGCGCAGATGCTCCAGCAGCACGGCCACGCACTGGTGGTGGATCATTTCGGAAGAAGCCGGCACGCGCTGCAACTGGCGAGCCACCTCTCACCGCGCTTTTTCAAGCTGGCCCCGGATCTGCTCAAGGAAGTGACCGAGAGCCAGGAAGCGCAAACCTACATACGCCAGATCGTGGACTACGCCGAACGCCACGAGATCGGCGTCATCGCAGGCCATGTCGAAAGCGCCCACACCTTGGCGATGCTCTGGCAGTTGGGGGTGCACTACCTGCAAGGTCACTATGTGCAGGAACCCGAGGTGGTCCTGCACTCGCCGGAGCGCAAGCCGGGCCCGCCACCCCGGCAGGAGCGGCGGGCCTAGGCCCTTCAGCCCGCGGCCCGCAAGGCCGCGATGCGTTCTTCCAGGGGCGGATGACTCATGAACAATCGCATCATGCCCCCACCGGAGCGGATGCCGAAGGCGCGGAGCTGGTCGGGCATCAAAGGCGGCTCATGGGCTTCGCGCAGCCGTTCCAGCGCGGCGATCATGGCGGCGCGATTGGTCAATGCAGCCCCGCCCGCGTCGGCGCGAAACTCTCGCCACCGCGAGAACGCCATCACGATCACGGTCGCGAGCAGCCCCAAGACGATCTCCGCCACGATGACGGTCGCGAAATAGCCGATCCCATAGCCCTGGCGCTGCTCCCCGCGGGAGAGGGCGTTGTCGACCACCATGCCGATCATGCGCGAGAGAAAGATCACGAAGGTGTTGAGCACGCCCTGCAGCAGCCCCAGGGTCACCATGTCGCCGTTGGCGACGTGCGCCACCTCGTGACCCAACACCGCCTCGGCCTCTTCCTGCCGCATGCGCTGCAACAGGCCGGTGCTCACTGCCACCAGGGCGTTGTTGCGCGACATGCCGGTCGCAAAGGCGTTGGGATCCGGACTGTCGAAAATCCCCACCTCCGGCATGCCGATACCGGATTCACGGGCCATGCGCGTGACCGTGTCGACCAGCCACCGCTCCAGGGCGCTCGTCGGCTGCTCGATCACCCGCACGCCCATGAAGCGCTTGGCCATCCACTTCGACATGGCCAGCGAGATGAACGACCCGCCCATGCCCATGACCGCGGCAAAGGCGAGCAGCACCATGGGGTCGCCCCCCCGCGCGGCCATGGCCTGATCCAGGCCCAGGATCCGCAGCACGATCGTGAGCAGCACGATCACCGCAATGTTGGTCAACCCGAACAGAAAGATGCGCTTGAACCAGGTCATCGAACTCACCGTTGTGCGTTGTAGTGATGGCACGCGCGACCGGCCGGCATGGCCGTCACGTCGATCCCGTCTCGAATCTGGAAAGCCGGGAATCCGCACCTAGGACCCCGCCCACGATGGCGTGGTTCCCGGCCGCAGCGGGGATTGTGCAACGGAGTCCCTCCCGCGTGCCAGCGGGTTTCGGGATCGTCGGGGACTGGATATTGGCTGGCTCCTGAGGCAGCATGGGCCAGTCCTCCGCGAACGTGACCCATGAATACCGAATCGCTCGACTTTGAAACTGCCGTCAGGGAACTCGAAACCCTCGTGGAGCAGCTCGAACGCGGCGAGCTGTCGCTCGAACAGTCGCTGGCCCACTTCGAGCGCGGCGTCCAGCTCACCCGCCGCTGTCAACAGGCGCTTCAGGACGCCGAGCAGCGGGTCCTGGTGCTGAGCCAGCCAACCCCGGAGGCGCCGCTGGTGCCGTTCGAGCCCGACAAGAACGCCGTGTGAACGCGGTGGATGCGCTGTGTCCGGTACTCGGC
>JAJXTQ010000077.1 GCA_021783685.1 Pseudomonadota bacterium
GTGCGCGTGGATTCGCGGGAGACCTTCGACCAGTTGGTGCGTTTCGTCACCAAGTTCATGCCCGGGCTGGCCGGGCGCGTGGAGCCCTATACAGGCGAACGGCCGATCTTCGACCTCTTTGGCGTGGAGGACGAGATGCAGCGCGCGCTGGAGAACACCGTGCCGCTGAAATCCGGCGGCTACCTCGTGATCGACCAGACGGAGGCCATGACCACGATTGACGTCAATACGGGTGGCTACCTGGGCGCACGCAATCTGGAAGACACCGCATTCCGCACCAACCTGGAAGCGGCGCAGGCGGCTGCCCGCCAGCTGCGCCTGCGCAACCTGGGGGGCATTGTCATCATCGACTTCATCGACATGGGGGATGCGGAGCATCGCCGCCAAGTCTTGCGCCAGCTGGAGAAGTCGCTGGCCAGTGACTACGCCAAGACCACCGTCTACGAGATGAGCCCGCTGGGGCTTGTGGAGATGACGCGCAAGCGGACCACGGAGTCGCTCGCACGCCAGCTGTGCGAGCCCTGCCCTGCTTGCGCGGGGCGCGGCATGCTGAAGACACCGGAAACGGTCACGTACGAGATCTTCCGCGAGATCACCCGTGCCGTGCGACAGTTCGAGGCCCAGCAGATGCTTGTGCTGGCGGCGCCCCGCGTCGTGCAGCGCATCCTCGAGGATGAATCGGCGACCGTGGCCGAGCTTGAGCAGTTCACGCGCAAGAGCATTCGCTTCCAGGCGGAGGAGCACTACACCCAGGAGCAATTCGATGTCGTGCTGCTGTGAAGGCCCAGGGTCGTGCTGAATCACCGGCAGCGCCATTGGCTCCGCCGATTGCGTTTCTGGGCCGGGGCGGCGCTGGCGACCGTGGTCATCGCCCTGGCGACCGCGATGGCGCTGGGGCAGATCCTGCTTCCACTGGCTGCCCGCTACCCGGGTCGCGTCGAAGCGCTCCTTTCGCGCGAGCTGGGTCGACCGATCCATTTCGCCCGCATGCAGGGCGTGTGGCGCCCCGGGGGGCCGATATTGACCTTGAGCGACCTGACCCTGGGCGCCATGCAAGGGGGTGCGGCGCTCCGCCTCGACCAGGCCAAATTGCGATTCAGCTTTGGTCGGCTGTTCTGGCCCGACCGCCACTGGATCGAGCTCAGCGCCAGCGGGCTTGAGCTGACACTCTCGCGCGACGCCAGCGGTCGCTGGCACGTTGCCGGTTTTGGCGGCGCCGGCGGCGCGAGCGGCGGGCGCGGGCTTTTCTCGTTGCCGGTGGACCTCAAGCTCACCGGCCTGCGCATCGAGATCCAGCAGGGAGTGGCCCAGCCCCGCTATCGGCTCGATGCCGATGCCGTGTTGATTTCCGACCGCGACGACGAGATGCGGTTCGGTGCCAACCTTCGCCGTGTCGGCATGCAGCGGGACGTGCGCGTGGCCGGACGCTTTAGTCAGGGCGGAAGCCGGGGGATGCTGTACGTGGCGGCGCAGGACGCCGATCTCGGATCCCTGGCGCAGGACGTTCTTCTATCCGGCTATGCCCTCACGCGCGGGCGGGGCGACGTGCAGGCCTGGCTGCAGTGGCGCGATGGCCGCTTGCTGCGGGCCGATGCGCGATTCAGCCTTGCCGATCTCGCCGTGAGTGGTCCGGGCGGCCGCACGGCGCTTGTCCCCGGGATTGCCGGCAGTTTCGGCATGTGGCGGACGCAGCCGGGCTGGCGCCTGTACTACGCTCCACAGGCCCGTCGTCGCGGCGAGCAGGGGCTGCTGCAGGCGGCTTACGCACCGCATGGCGGCAGCCCCTGGCTGCGCGTGCAGGCGGCTCATCTGGACATCGCGCCGCTGGCGCCGCTGGCCGGATTGCTGCCGCGGGTTTCGCCCAAGCTTTCGCAGTGGCTGGGCGTGGCCGCGCTGCATGGCCAGGTCCTCGGCGGCGATTTCCGCTGGTACGGACCCGGCGCCTACAGTTTCGTGGGGCGCGTGAGCGGCCTGGGCTGGGCCCCCACCACGCGCTTGCCGGGCATCGATGCCGTCGATGCGTCGCTGCTCGGCGACTCCACGGCGATCGCCATCGAGTTGCCGAAGCAGCCAATAACGTTCCGCTATCCCCATGTCCTGCGGCAGCCGCTGGTCTTCAGCGCCGTGAAGTCGACGGTCGCCGCATGGCGGGAGCCGGCCGGATGGCACATCGGCATCGGCGCACTGGATTTTGCGGCGGCGCAATTCGCCGGCAAGGCCGAGGGACACATCCTGCTGCGGCCCGGGCAGCCGCGGCCGGTGCTGGATCTGTACGCGGATCTCACGCGCGGCAACATCGAGGCCGCGAAGCTGTTCTGGCCGGTCAACATCATGTCGCCGAAGGCGATGGCGTGGCTGGATCGGGCGCTGGCCGGCGGAACGCTGGAATCGGGCCGCGCAGTCTTTCGTGGCGATACGCGTGACTGGCCATTTCGCAACGAAGAAGGTCAGTTCGAAGCCGAGGCCAGGTTCCGCGACGCAACCCTCGACTACGATCCACGCTGGCCGGTCGCCGAGGATCTTGCCGGGAGTGCCCTTTTTGTGGACACCGGGCTGACCGTGCGCGCCGATCGTGGCTCGGTGCTGGGAAACCCGTTACACCAAGTAGTGGCGCGCATTGGCGATCTTGCCCATGCAACGCTGGCGCTGGGAGCGGAGGGGCAAGGCCTGGCACCACAACTGTTCGATTTCGTCTTGCGCAGTCCGATCAGCAACCACTTCAGGGACGCCGTCCAGCACCTGCGGTTCTCCGGTAGTGCCGGATGGGCCTTTACCCTGGTGTTGCCGTTGGGCGACGTGCACGCATTTACCCTGGATGGCCAGGCGCAACTGGCCCAGGTCGGGCTGGAGGCGCCCGAGTGGAAGCTTGCCGTCGGACGAATCAGCGGACCACTGGATTTCGACCGTGGCGGCATCGATGGCAAGGCGCTCAGCGCGCGCTTCCGCGGCGTCAGCGGCACGCTCGCGTTGGCGGCGGGCCCGGATACCGGCAAGCCGGACCGTCTTTTCCAGGCGGCGCTGACGGGAGACTTCCCCGCGGCCACGCTGCTGCAGGGCATCCAGGCGCTTCAGCCCTACGTGCCGCGGTTGCGGGGCGCGGCGCCGGTGACGCTGGGCCTGCACGTTGATCGCGGCAGCGCCGGCCAGCCGGCCAGTCGCACGCTGGTCGTCGACTCCAACCTCGCGGGCATGCGGGTCGACCTGCCGGCCCCGCTGGACAAGCCGGCCGGCGCCTCGCTGCCGCTGCGGCTGCGGATCGGATTGCCCTTCGACGGTGCGTCGCTGGACGGGACGTTGGGCGAGCCGGGCGATCCCCCCTTGCTGCGGGCTCTGGGCAGGCTGCCGCCGGCGAAGGGCGGCGGACTGGCCTTGAGCCTGGGTCTGGGCGGTGCCGCGCCGCCGGCGCTGCCCACGGGGAGCCTTGGCGGGCTGGCGCTGGCCGGCCGCGTGCCGGTCCTGGATGTCTCCGGTTGGGCCAGCGTGGGCGCTGGCGGTAGCAAGGGCCGCCGCTGGCCCCTGGACGGCCACGTGAAGACCCGCGACGGATTGGTATTCGGCCGGTCGTTCCAGAACCTGGATCTCACGCTCCACAGTACTGCGACGGGGCTGGACGTCCTGGCTTCGGGGCCCGCGCTGCAAGGCCAACTCTGGCTGCCGACCGATCTGCAGCAGGCCGGGATCACGGCCAACCTCAAACGCCTGTACTGGCCGGCTGAAACGACCGGGCCATCAGGCGCTGCGGCGGGCGCGTCACCCATGGCGCAGATCGATCCATCGACGCTGCCGCCGCTGCATCTGTCCGTGCAGGACTTCCATCTCGGCAACGCCCGGTTCGGCAGCGCGCACTTCGAGAGCACGCCGATTCCCGGCGGCATGCGGATCGACGAGCTCGTCTCCAAGTCGCCCAACGTCGCCATGAACGCGCGGGGCACGTGGACCGGAGACGCGCGCCAAAACAGCACGCAGATGGTGATCGAATTCACGGCCAATGACCTCGGCCGCATGCTGGAAGCGCTCGGTTACCAGAATCTGGTTGGCGGCGGCCGCACGCTGGCGCACCTCGACGCCAGTTGGCCGGGCGCCCCTTCCGCGTTTGCCCTGGATGCCCTCACCGGGACGTTGACGATCGCCTGCACGGAAGGCCGAATTCTCGAGGTCAAGCCGGGGGCGGGACGACTGCTCGGGCTTTTTTCGGTTGCCGAACTGCCGCGCCGACTCGTGTTCGATTTCGGCGACGTGTTCCGGAAAGGATTTGCATTCGATTCGATCAAGGGGTCGTTCACGCTGGGCAGCGGTGACGCGGTCACGCACGACCTCGTGATCCGGGGACCGGCTGCCGACATCAAGGTGGATGGCAGGACGGGGCTGCGCGCGCATGACTATGACCAGACGGTCAGCGTCTTTCCCAAGGTGGGCAGCACGTTGCCCGTCATCGGCGCGGTGACCGGCGGACCCGTCGGGGCGGTAGCGGGCCTCGCCCTGCAGGGACTGCTCGGATCGGGATTGTCCCAGGCCAGCGGAACCACCTACAAGGTGACCGGGAGCTGGGAAAAGCCAACCATCGTCAAGGTCAGCCAGCCCTCCGCGCAGCCCGCCCGGTCGACTTCGGCATCGCGCTGAACGATCCTCCGCGCTGGGGGCTTGCGCAAGCTCGCTGCTCACCCTACGGTGGCTACCCCATTGCTGCGCGACCTTCACATGGATCCGATTTTCGTCCTCGCCGAACAGCGTTTGCTGGCTCCTGGCGAGCTTGATGCCGGCCGGCTCGAGCAAGTGTTCGCCCGGTTGATGGGCCCCCAGGTGGATGCCGCCGACCTGTATTTCCAGCACTCGAGGAGCGAAAGCTGGATGCTGGAGGACGGCATCGTCAAGGATGGCCAGCACAGCATCGAGCAGGGCGTGGGCGTGCGCGCCATCAGTGGCGAAAAGACTGGCTTTGCCTATTCCGACGACATTGTCCTGCCGCAGTTGCTCGACGCGGCGGCGGCGGCCCGATCGATTGCCCGCAGCGGTCATGGCGCCGGCACGCCCCTGGCTTTGCGAACGATGCCGCGCCTCTACCCGGCGATCGATCCGATCGAAAGCATCGAAACCGAGCGCAAGCTCGAAGTGCTTCGCGAGCTGGATGCGTACTGCCGCAGCCGCGATCCGCGCGTGCGGCAGGTCATCGTCAGCCTCGCCGCGGGGATCGACACGATCCTGGTGGCCGCGAGCGACGGATCGCTGGCCGCCGACGTGCGACCGCTGGTGCGGCTGAATGTGCAGGTGATCGTCGAAGCCGACGGTCGGCGCGAGCAGGGTTACGCCGGCGGCGGCGGGCGCTATTCACTGGGCGAACTGCTGGCCGGCGGCCGCCCGCAGCATCTGGCGGACGAGGCGGTCCGTGCGGCGCTGGTCAACCTCGAGGCGGTGCCGGCGCCGGCCGGAAGCATGCCGGTCGTGCTGGGTCCCGGCTGGCCGGGCGTCATGTTGCACGAAGCCGTGGGGCATGGGCTGGAGGGTGATTTCAATCGCAAGGAAACGTCGGCCTTCAGTGGACGCATCGGTGATCGCGTGGCGGCGCCGGGCGTGACCGTGGTCGATGACGGCACGCTGCCCGGTCGGCGCGGCTCGCTCAGCGTGGACGACGAGGGCACCCCGACGCAGTGCACGACGCTGATCGAGGACGGGATCCTGGTCGGCTACATGCAGGACAAGCTCAATGCGCGCCTGATGGGGATGGCGCCGACGGGCAATGGCCGGCGCGAATCCTTCGCACACCTGCCGATGCCGCGCATGACCAATACGTACATGCGAGCCGGCACGCACAGCCATGCCGAGATCATCCAGTCGGTGAAGAAGGGGTTGTACGCCGCCAATCTTGGCGGTGGTCAGGTCGACATCACCAGCGGCAAATTCGTTTTCTCGGCCAGCGAGGCCTATCTCATCGAGGACGGGTGCATCACCCGCCCCGTCAAGGGCGCCACGCTGATCGGCAGCGGTCCGGAGGCGATGACGCGTATCAGCATGATCGGGGACGATCTCGCCCTGGACGAAGGCGTTGGCGTGTGCGGCAAGGACGGCCAGAGCGTGCCGGTGGGCGTCGGCCAGCCCACTTTGCGGATTGACGCGATGACGGTGGGTGGCACGGCCGTTTGATCGACGCACGGCTCCCCGTGATCAGCCTTGCGGTTTCGTAATTCGCGCGCATGGCGATTGGCATCCATGTGCAGGAACCGATTCATCTGCGCGTCAGTCTGTAAGAGGCGGTCGTAGCGACGCTATTTCGCAGCGACCCTTGCTCCGTTTCCAGCCCAAGGATTGACTGATGAAGCCGATATTGCTCACCGGCGCGCTGCTGGCGGCGCTGGCCATGCCCCTCGTGTCCCCTCCAGCTAGCGCCCAGGCTGCGCCGGGGCCGGTGCAAGCCCTGATCCGCTATCCCAGCATCCACGGCAACACCGTGGTCTTCGAGGCCGGTGGCTCGGTCTGGAAAGTGCCGGAGCAGGGCGGCGAAGCCACGCGGCTGACGTCGGATTCGGGCTACGACTCGCATCCCCTCATTTCGCCTGATGGCCGCTGGGTGGCTTTCACCGGCTGGTATCGCGGCAACACCGACGTGTACGTCGTCTCCATCGATGGTGGCCCCGTCAGGCAACTAACCTGGCGTTCGGTGAACGCACCGTTCAATGGCAAGATCATGACGGCGCCCGACAATGTCGTCATTGGCTGGACGCCGGATAGCCGTGACGTGGTGTTCCTCTCCCGCCGCGACAGTTTCAATCCGCAGATCGAGCGCGCCTTCGAGGTGCCGGTCGCGGGCGGCTTGCCCACCGCGCTGCCGATGCCGTGGACCGGGCCGCTCTCGTTCAACGTCACCGGCACGGCCGTCGCGTACAACGAGCTCTCGCGCACGTTGCGACCCTTCCATCGCAAGCATTATTTCGGTGGCCAGGCCGACAACATCTACACGTATGACCTTGCAACCGGCGCGAGCAGCCAGTTGACGCACTGGAAGGGCGAGGACACGTGGCCGATGTGGCTTGGCGACACGCTGTACTTCGCGTCCGACCGTGGCGCCAACGGCGTGCTCAACCTCTGGGAAAAGAACATCCAGACCGGCGCCGTGCAGCAGGTCAGCGACTTCCCCACCTACGACATCGACTGGCCGAGCCTCGGCAACACCGGCATTGCCCTGACGGATGGCGGCCGGCTCTACGTCTACAGCTTCGCCACGGGCAAGCTGCTGCAGGTGTCGGTGACCGTTCCGCTGGGTGGTTCGCGCACCCTGCCTTATGAATATGACGCGGCACGGATGATCCATGGCGCCGACGTGGCGCCGGATGGCAAGCTCGCGGTCTTCAGCGCGCGTGGCGCCCTGTTCACGGTGCCTGCCAAGTTTGGCCACACCACGATGATCAGCCGGCGCGTGGCCAGCAACGACGTCGATCCCTCGTGGTCGCCCAACGGCCAGTGGATAGCCTACGTCCGCGACGATGGCATCGACAGCCAGGTCATGGTGCGTCGCGCCGACGGCGCGGGCGCGCCACGGGCGCTGGCGAGCGAGGGCAACCTGACCTACGCCGGTCCGCTGCAATGGAGTCCGGACGGGCACTGGCTGACGTACACCGACTCGCGCCAGCGCCTGTGGCTGGTCAATGTCGGAACCGGCGCACGCAAGGAGGTAGCGACCGATCGGCAGAAGATCATCGGCGCGTTCCAGGACGTCGCGTTCTCGCCGGACAGCCGCTGGCTGGCTTTTTCCAAGCACCTGCCCAACCACGTCCACGCCTTGTTCATCTATGGCGTTGGCGATGGCCACCTGCACCAAGTGAGTCGAGGCGATTTCAACGACAGCAACCCAGTCTTCTCCAGCGACGGCAAGTACCTGTACTTCGTCTCGGCGAGGCTCGTGAATCCAGTGCTTTCCGCCTACAACTTCGGCGCTTCCGGCGTGGTGCCCGGCGGCCTTTACGTCACCACGCTCCGCGCCGATACGCCGTCGCCGTTCGCGCCCCGTACCCAGT
>JAJXTQ010000078.1 GCA_021783685.1 Pseudomonadota bacterium
CTGCATGCAGACGCCGACGAGGGGATCTCCACCGACGAGCTGATGGGCATCGCCGGGATGAATGCCGCGCAACTGCGTGCGGCCCTGTGCGATCTGGAACGCCTCGGCATCGTCGGCAACGACACGGTGATCACGGCCTTCCTGCACGCGGGCGTCGAACATTCCTCGCGCCGGCGTCTGGAAAGTGCAACCCGTCTGGAGATCGCCGTCATCGATGCGCTGCAGTCCGCGGC
This sequence comes from Pseudomonadota bacterium, assembly GCA_021783685.1. The sequence continues at coordinate 234 of JAJXTQ010000078.1, forward strand.
GCCGGACCTCGCCAAGGACGCATCCACCACCCTGAACCTGCGGCATCTCACACAGACGCTGAAGGATGCCGGCCACGCGGACGCGCTGCCCGAACGGCTGATGGCCATTCTGCTGGGTCTGGCCGGGGACGGTCGGGACGAGAACAGCGCCCGCGGCAGTCTGCGCCTGCGTCGCATCGACCGGGAAACGGTCGCGGTGACCTTGCAACGGGCCTGGCCTGCGCTGAAGACCACTGCCGAGCGGCGCCGCGCCGCGGCGGAACGTCTGCTGGAACACTGGCTCGCCGCGCTGCCCGCCGGCGCCCGCGGCACCGATCTGCTCGCCGAAAGCACGATGGGCAAGCTGCTGGCGGCCGTGGAGTCGGATCTGGTGCTCAAGGCCGAATCACGCGATCTGTCCCAACTGCTCGATCGGGCCCTGTTGTGGCTGCATGAGCAGGAGATCCTGCGGCTCGGCAAGGGTCTGGCGATCTTCCGTCCGGCCATGACGCTCAAGCTCATCCCCGAGCGCCGCGGTTTCACCCAGACCGACTTCAAGCCGCTGAAACTGCACTACGATGCCCAGCGGCTCCAGATCCACGTCATGGCCGAGTATGCGCGGCGCGCCCTCATCGCCTTGGCGGAGGCACTGCAACTGGCACTGGATTATTTCCGGCTGCCGGAAGCGGGTTTCCTGCAACGCTGGCTGCCCGGGCGGGAACAGGAACTGGCGCGCCAGACCACACCGGCGTCGTGGCAAGCCGTCGTGACGGCGCTCAACAATCCCGAACAGCAGCGCATCGTCGCCGACGATCGTGACGGGACCCATGTGCTGGTGCTGGCAGGGCCGGGATCGGGCAAGACCCGCATTCTGGTGCACCGCATCGCGTATCTGCTGCGGGTGCGGCGGGAGCACCCGCGCGGCATCCTGGCCCTGGCGTACAACCACCACGCCGCGGTCCAGATCCGCCAGCGCCTGCGCGATCTGGTCGGAGACGACGCGCATGGCGTCACGGTGCTGACCTGTCATGCCTTCGCCATGCGCCTGGTGGGCGCCCGCCTGCACGATCGAATGCGTGACCGGGGGGAGGACTACTTCAAACAGGTGTTGCGCGACGCACTGGCGCTGCTCAAGGGTGACGGACTGCCGCCCGAGGAGGCCGACGAGCAGCGCGATCGCCTGCTGGCGGGGTTCCAGTGGATCCTGGTCGATGAATATCAGGACATCGGGCCCGATGAATACGAACTCATCGCTGCGATCGTGGGCCGCAGCCTGCAGGACGAGGAGCGCAAGCTCAGCCTCTTCGCCGTTGGCGACGACGACCAGAACATCTATGCCTTCAAGGGCGCCTCGGTGACCTTCATCCGCCGCTTCGAGGCCGATTACGCCGCCCGACCGGTCTACCTGCTGGACAACTACCGTTCCACGGCGCACATCATCGACGCGGCGAATGCGCTCATCCAGCCGGCCGCCGAACGCCTGAAAGCGGATCACCCCATCCGCGTCGATCGCGCCCGGCGGCGGGCGCCGCCCGGCAGCGACTGGCAGGCTCTGGATGCGGTCGGGCAAGGCCGGGTACAGGTGCTGCCGGTCGGGAGCGATCCGCATCTGCAGGCGATGGCGATCATGACGGAACTGCAGCGCCTGGCGACGCTCGCCCCGGACTGGAACTGGGCGCGCTGCGCGGTGATCGCCCGCGAATGGCGGTCTCTGCAGCCCGCGCGCTGTTACTGCGAGCTCGCCGGCATCCCGGTGCAGATGGCCAATGAAGATGCGCTTCCCTTTTGGCGCTTGCGCGAAACCCAAGCCCTGCTGGACTGGCTGCGGGGCGACGATCGCAAGGAAATCGATACCGCGACCACCCTGGGCTGGATCGCGGACCAATCGCCCAACCCGTGGTGGTCCCTCCTCGCCGAGGCGGTGCAGGCGCACGGCCTGGAAACCGCGGAGGCCGCACTGCCCGTTCAACACCTCATGGACTGGCTCGCGGAGTGGGGTCGGCAAGTCCGGCGCCGCCAGAGTGGTTTGCTGCTCACGACTGCGCACCGCGCCAAGGGGCTCGAATTCGATCACGTCGCGGTGCTGGATGGCGGCTGGGACAAAACGGGCGCGCATGAGGATGGCGATGCGGCCCGGCGGCTGTACTACGTCGCCATGACCCGGGCGCGTCAGACCCTCACCCTCGCGCGCATGGATGGCAAGCATCGGTTCCTCGATGATCTGCCGCAAACAGGCGCCGTGCAGTGGCGTGAACCGGCGGTCCTGCCCCCACCGGCGCCTGAGCTGGCGTGGTGCCATGATCAACTGAGCCTTGAGGATGTCGATCTGGGCCATGCCGGCCGGCGGTCGGCCGGCGACGCCATACACGCGGCCATCGCCGCCCTGCAGCCCGGCGATCCCTTGTCTCTGGACATGCAGTCGGGGCAGCGGCTGTTGCGCGATGAGCAGGGCCGTCCCGTGGGACGGTTGGCACGGGCTTACGAGCCACCTGCGGGGATGGAATGCCATCGCGCCCGGGTGGCCGCCGTCCTGGTCCGTCGGGAAGCGGACAGCGATGAAGCGTACCGGCATCTTCTCCGGTGCGCCCGGTGGGAAGTCGTCATCCCGGAGCTCGTTTTTGCGCCGCCTTCAGTGCGTGCCAGAACCTCTTCGAGCCACCCCAGTGCTCGTGAAAAGCCCGCCGCTCAGTTGCAACCGTCCGACCCGATCGCGCCCGCCCACGGCTGAAGACCGGCGATCCGGCCTTGACCGGAAACGCCTCCGTGGCATCTGAGTCCGCATTCGCCAAAACTTGCCGCGGTTTGATTTGTCCCACCCATGGCTTAGCCTGAACCCGAACCTCTTATGGATTCCGCCGCCAGTCCGATCGCGGGCAACCGAAAAGGAGACTCGCCGATGACGCGTCCCGAGCCGCTGCACGCTTGGCCTGCACCCATCACCACCGACTTGTCCGGCGTTTTTGCCCGGATCCGCGCAACCACCGAACGACTGTGCGCGCCCCTCACCGCCGAGGACATGGTCATCCAGGCCATGCCCGACGTGAGCCCGCCGAAGTGGCACCTGGCGCACACGACATGGTTTTTCGAGACCTTCGTGCTTATCCCTCACGCGCCGGGATATCACCCATTCAACCCGCGCTTCGGCTACCTGTTCAACTCCTATTACAACCAGGTGGGCGCGTTTCATGCCCGCGCGCAGCGGGGTCTGCTGGCGCGGCCAACAACGCCTGAGCTGCTGGCCTACCGCGCGCACGTGGACCAACACATCGGCCGGCTGCTGGACACCGCCGATGCCGCCACGCGCGCCGCCGTCGCGCCGCTGCTGGAGCTTGGCCTGCATCACGAACAGCAGCACCAGGAGCTGCTGCTGATGGACGTGAAGTACAACTTTCACGGCAACCCGCTGCTGCCGGCGTATCGGGACGATCTGCCCGCTGCGGTGGGCGCGGAACCGGGGCCCGTGCAGTTGCTGTCCTGCCCCGGCGGCACCGCCGACATCGGCCACGATGGGCACGGCTTTGCCTTCGACAACGAAACGCCCCGCCACCGCGTGCTGCTGGAGCCGTACCGGCTGGCCGACCGACTGGTGAGCTGCGGCGAGTACGCCGACTTCATCCGCGCCGGCGGCTATCGGACGCCCGAGCTGTGGCTGTCGGACGGCTGGGCCACGGTGCAGGCGCGCGGCTGGCAGGCGCCGCTGTACTGGCTCCCGGACGGCGACGCCTGGCAGGTGTTCACCCTCGGCGGCCTGCGCGCGCTCGATCCCGCCGCCCCGGTGAGCCACCTCAGTTTCTACGAGGCCGACGCCTTTGCCCGCTTCGCCGGCCGGCGGCTACCGACCGAGTTCGAATGGGAAGCGGCGGCCGTGCAGGCCGGGGCAGACCCGGCACACGGCAACTTTCTGGATGGCGGACCGGTCGAACCGACAGCGCCTCGGACCGGTGCGGGGCTCAAGCAACTGTTCGGCGACGTCTGGGAATGGACCGCCAGCGCCTACCTGCCCTACCCACGCTACCGACCGGCCGAGGGTGCAGTCGGCGAGTACAACGGCAAGTTCATGTCCGGGCAGATGGTGTTGCGCGGCGGCTCCTGCCTGACGCCGGCCGGCCATGCACGCGCGACCTATCGCAACTTCTTCCCGCCGGACGCGCGCTGGGCGTGCGCCGGCCTTCGACTGGCGGATGACGCATGAACACGCTCGCCAAACTGCGCCTGCATGACCTCGCGCCGCCGCAGGACGATTTTCTCGCCGCCGTGCTGGACGGTCTCGGCCGTGCCCGCAAGACGCTACCGTGCAAGTTCTTTTACGACGAAGCCGGCTCGGCGCTGTTCGACGCCATCTGCGACACGCCCGAGTACTACCCGACGCGCACCGAGCTCGGCATCCTCACCGCCGCGGCGGGTGAAATTGCGGATCTGGCCGGCCGCGGCGGCGTGCTGGTCGAGTACGGCAGCGGCAGCAGCCGCAAGACGCGGCTGTTGCTGGATGTGCTCGCGCCGGCCGTGTATATGCCGATCGACATCTCCCGCGAGCACATGCTGGCCGCGTGCCACACGCTGGCGCAGGACTACACGGCGCTGCACCTTATGGCGGTGTGCGCGGACTACACGCGTCCGCTGCGCCTGCCCACCGTGGCGCGCGGCGGGCAGCGCCGGCTTGCCTTCTTTCCGGGCTCCAGCATCGGCAACTTCGCGCCACTGGAGGCGCTGCGGTTTCTGAAGAACGTCGCCCTGCAACTGGCCCCGGATGATGGGTTTCTGATCGGGGTCGATCTCAAGAAGGACCCCGCCATCCTGAACGCCGCCTACAACGACGCGGGTGGCGTCACGGCCGCCTTCAACCTCAACCTGCTGGCGCGCTGCAATCGCGAACTCGGCGCCGACTTTGACCTCACTGCCTTCGCGCACCGGGCGTTCTACAACGATGCCGTCGGGCGCATTGAAATGCACCTTGAAAGCGCGTGCGAGCAGCGCGTGTGGATCGCCGGGCAGGTTTTCAGCTTCGCAGCCGGCGAGACCATTCACACCGAGAACTCGTACAAGTACGCCGCCGATGAGTTTCGGCGATTGGCCGTGCAGGCGGGATTCCAGCCGCAACAATGCTGGATGGATGAGGCGCGCCTGTTCAGCGTGCATCTTTTTCGCAGAACCTGAAACGAAAAAAAACCCGGCACGGGGCCGGGCTTTTCGAATTGGCTGGGGGACTAGGATTCGAACCTAGGTTGACGGAGTCAGAGTCCGTAGTCCTGCCGCTAGACGATCCCCCAATGGCGATGCTCAGGGTTGCAGGCTTGCGCCGCGCCGCATCAACGCTTGGAGTATTGCGGCGCGCGACGGGCCTTGTGCAGGCCGACTTTCTTGCGCTCGACTTCGCGCGCATCCCGGGTCAGGAAGCCGGCACGGCGCAGCTGCGGCTTGTTGGCCTCGTCGTAGGCGACCAGCGCGCGGCTGATGCCGAGCCGGATGGCACCCGCCTGCCCGCTCATGCCGCCGCCTTCCACGCGCACGCGGATATCGAATTGGTCGGACACACCCATCAACTCGATGGCCTGCCGGGTCACCATGCGCGAGGTATCGCGACCAAAATAGTCCTCGAGGCTCTTGCCGTTGACTTCGATGCGGCCGGCGCCACGCGCCAGATAAACGCGTGCGCTCGCACTCTTGCGGCGACCGACCCCGTAGTAGTTCTGCTCAGCCATGAAAGTCCGTTCCACTCAATCGATGGCGCGCGGATCAAAGATCCAGCGGCTTGGGTTGCTGGGCTGCGTGGATATGTTCGCCACCGGCGAAAATCCGCAGTTTCTTCATCATCGCACGACTCAGGCGATTCTTGGGCATCATGCCCCGCACGGCGGTCTCCAGGGCGCGCTGGGGATGCTCGGCGAGCAATTTTTCCAGCGTGGTGGATTTCATGTTGCCGATGTGGCCGGTGTGGCGATGGTAGGTCTTGTCTTTCAGCTTGTTGCCGGTGACGCGAATCTTTTCCGCATTGACGACGACGATGTAGTCGCCGGTATCCACATGCGGGGTGAACTCGGGCTTGTGCTTGCCCCGCAGGCGGTCGGCGATCGCCGTCGCAAGGCGACCCAGGGTCTTGCCTTCGGCATCGATCAGGTACCAGTCCTGCGTCACGGTTTCAGATTTTGCAAAAAACGTTTTCACGATGCAGCCGCTCCGGGCAATGCCTGTCTCATCAGGATTCGGTCAGGCGCGAAAGACAACGCGGCGCCGGGACCCGTAAAAACCGGGGATTCTACCGGCTCGACGCCCTGCTGACAAGGCACTTCAGAGGCGCAGTCGGTCTACCGGCTTTCCCTGCAGGAGATGCTCCTCGACGATGGCGTCCACGTCTTCCGTCGAACGACAGCGATACCACACGGCGTCCGGGTACACCACCACGACCGGACCCTGCTCGCAGCGCTCCATACACCCCGCCTGATTGATGCGCACGCGGCCCGGGCCGGCCAGCGCGAGTTCGGCCACGCGCCGCTTGGCATGTTCGCGCAGCGGCTCCGAGCCGCAGCCGCCGCAACTCGGACGCGGCGCATCGGGCGCGCGCCGGTTGGTGCAGAAAAACACGTGGTAACGATAAAAGCTCATGACATGTCCACCCTCGACCGGCGTCCCACACCCATCCTACCGCGGTCGGCCCGTGCATGCCGTCGACCCGCGGTTGATCCACATCGGGCGCGTCGCGACGGCGGCTTGCCTCGGCAGCCGGGCGCCGCTAGATTCACCCCATGGACAATCGAAACTACCGCCGGACCGACCGCATCCTGATGGATGTCCAACAGGCCATGCGCACGCTCATGGCCGACCCGCGCGAGCCCATCGGCGCGCATCCCGACGACGACGTCCCCGAACCGGTGCTCGCGGCCGATGAGCAGCGCGAGGCGGCGCGGTTGATGCGGGTCAACCATGCCGGCGAGATCAGTGCGCAGGCGCTCTATCAAGGCCAGGCCCTCTTCAGCCGTGACCCGCGGGTGGCGGACACCCTGCGGCAAGCCGCGCGTGAGGAACATGCGCACCTGATCTGGTGCCAGCGGCGTCTGGCAGAGCTCGAGGACCGGCCCAGCCGGCTCGCGCCTTTCTGGTATCTCGGCTCACTGGCGATCGGCTCCGTCGCGGGTCTGGCCGGGGATCGCTGGAGCCTGGGCTTCGTGGTCGAAACCGAGAATCAGGTGATCGCCCACATCCGCAACCACCTCAACCGCCTGCCGTCCAGCGATGCCAAAAGCCGGGCCATCCTCGATCAGATGGAATGGGACGAATATCACCATGGCGACACGGCCCGTCGCGCCGGCGCGCGGAATCTCCCCGCCCCCGTCCGCTGGGTCATGCACGCCGTTTCCCGCGTCATGACCCGCACCGCCTATTATTTCTGAGCCCCGCGCCCGCGGGCGCGCTGGACCTCGGGCTCACCGCCCCACTCGTTCACCTTGCGCATGTTGCGGCCGTAGAAGATTTCCAGCATCTCGTGGCGCAACTGCTTGCGGATGGCCTTGCGCTCCTTCGGGTCGAGCTCCGACTCGGTTTCCCCGAACAGGTAGTCGTCCAGACGGAAATCGCGCAGGATCATCTTGGTGTGGAAGATGTTTTCCTGATAGACGTTGACGTCCATCATCTGGTAGCGCGAGAGGGTGTCGCGCGTCAGGTAGTTCTGCACCGAGTTGATGGAGTGGTCGATGAAGTGCTTGCGTCCGCGCACGTCGCGGGTGAAACCCCGCACGCGGTAGTCGATGGTCACGATGTCC
>JAJXTQ010000079.1 GCA_021783685.1 Pseudomonadota bacterium
GACGAAAAATACTAGGCCGCAGTTGTCGCCGGGGAGCTTTTACCCGGAGACGGGGCATTTTGCCGCGCGCCCTGGAAAGAATTTTCCAGTCGCGCGAAAACCCTGTTGATGCTATGTCTTTTGTGAGATAATCGCCGCAACGTTATGATTCCTAAATATACTTTAGGCTTAATCGATTGAATCCGAGCGGCAGGCAAACGGGCTTCACGCTGATCGAACTGGTCATCGTCATCACCATCATCGGCATCCTCGCCGCGGTGGCGATGCCGCGCTTCATCGCCTTGCAGCGCGACGCCCGGGTCGCCAAGCTGAACGCCGCGCGCGGCTCGGTGGCGGCGGCCACCGCCATGGTCCATGCCGCGATCCTGACCCGCAACGGCGTCAGTGATCAGACCGCCTGCGCGGTGGGCGGCACCGCCGACAATCTGCCCGGAACCCCCACCACACCCGGATCGGTGTGCACCGAAAACGGCCTGGTCGCCACGGTGTTCAGCTATCCCGCCAGCACCGCGATTCCCGCTGCATCGGGCACCAATCCGGGCATCGTGTCGGCGGCGGGCCTGTCCACGATCTTCAATCCGACGCTGGCCAATCTTCAGGACGAAGGCTATTACGCCATCTTGTCGGGGACCGTGACCACCTTCGGGGTCCAGGGCGCCTCGGACACCAGTCATTGCATGTTCACCTATACCCAGGCCGCTTCCGCTTCGGTGCCGGCGCAGATCTCGGCGGTCGATACCACGGGTTGTTGAGTTTTTTTGGAGGAGTCAATCTTGAATATAAAACGCATGAGCAAGGAACAGGGGTTCACCCTCATCGAACTGGTGGTGGTCATCGTCATCCTCGGCATCCTCGCCGCGACCGCGCTGCCGAAGTTCGTCGATCTGACCGGCGACGCCAAGCTCGCCGCGGTCCAGGGCGCTGCGGGCGCGCTGACCTCGGCCGCCGCGATCAACTATTCGGGCTATCTAGTCAATAGCGCTCACGCGGGCGTCGTCCGATTGGACGCCGCGGGTGCGGGATCAACCTTGGCAGCGAACATGGCCAGTTGGGACACCAGCAAGTTTGCCTTCAGTACCGACGCCACTTGCGCCACTAACTCCGGCGGCTCAACGGCAACTGCCGGCGTGGTCTATGTCGGGGCGACCTCAAATTCCGCGACCGCGACCATCATCTGCACCGGCTGAGCTTTGTCATGATTTGCCGAGAAGCGGTTCGGCACCTGTAGCGCTGACGTGAGCAAAGCCGCGCAGGTCGCCGCCGAACTGGAGGCCGCCTTCTTCCGCTACGCGCCGCAAGCCAGGAAAAAACGCACGAGCGAGGCGGAGTGGACCGGCGCGGTGGCTAAGTTCCAGGCGCAGGCCAGGGAGATACGCCGCCGCCACGCGCTGGGCGTGATCGGCCGGGCGCGCGCGGCTTTCCTGCTGCAGCCGCGCCTGATCGCGGCGGGCATACCGCCGGACGTGGTGCGCAAGCTGGTGTTTTCCCTCGTTCTGAATTCCTTTTCCTGAGCGCCATGGGCCGGGGCCGCGTGATGCGCTGGATCGCGCGCTGGCTCGACAGGCGCGGGCTCGGCGCGGTCGCCGACGTGGTCGATGCGCGGGTCGCCGGGGCGGGCGACGTCGAGGCGATGCACGCGCTGGCCCGGCGGGCGCTGTCCCGGGGCGAGGCCGAGGCCGCGATCTTGCAACTCGAAACGGCGCTGGCGGCCAGGCCGGAGGATGCGGGTCTGTGGTGCAGCCTGGGCGCCGCGTATCGCCACGCCGATAATCTCGACGAGGCGCGGGAGGCCTACCTGCGCGCGCTGGCGCTCAAGCCCGATTACCCGCAGGCCCTGAGCAATCTCGGCGAGTGGTGCATCGCCAAGGAGCAACACGAGGAAGCGCTCGTCTGGTTCGATCGGGCGCTCGCCTGCAAACCCGGCTTCTTCGAGGCAAGGCTGAACAGGATCGCGGCCCTGTTCGAACTGGCGCGTTTCGACGAGGCGCGCGACGCCGCGGAAGGCCTGGTGGCGGACGAGCCGGACCGGCCCGAGGCCCACCTCAACCTGGGCAACGTGCTGATCCAGACCGGCCGCGCCAAGCAGGGCATCGCGCAGTACCGACGGGCGCTGGAGCTGCGCCCGGATTACCCGGAGGCGCACTTCAATCTCGCGACGCTGCTGGGCTCGCGCGAGGAAATGGCCAACGCCATCGGCTACATCGAGCGCCAGATCAGGGAGCGCGGCGAAACCATCCAGGCGCTGGGTTTTCTCGCCGCCGCCCATCAGGCGGCCGGCCACCTCAGCCAGTCGGAAGAACTGTGCCGACGCATACTCGCGCGTCAGCCGGAGAGCATCATCGCCCTGGTCACGCTCGGCTCCTGCCTCAGTTCGGGCGGCGATTCCGCGGCGGCGCTGCCGCACTACGAGAAGGTCATCGAGCTGGACGGCCAGCAGCCGGGCATGTATTCGAACGTCCTGTTCGAGCTCAACAACCAGTCGCGGATCGCTCCGGAGGCGGTTTTCCAGCGTCATCTCGACTGGGCGCGGCGCTTCGAGCTGCCGCTGCGGGCCCCGGACGATTTTGCGGCGCGCGACCGCGATCCGCAGCGCAAGCTGCGCATCGGCTACGTCTCCGGCGACTTCGTCCGACACCCGGTGGGCTTCCTGCTGCGCGACGTGCTGCGCCACCATGACAGCACTCTGTTCGAGATTCATTGCTTTTCCATGGTCATCCGGGAGCAGGACGTCCTGCCCGAACTGCGGCAGGCGGCCGAGCACTGGGAGGACATCTTCTTCCACAGCGACGAGGAACTCGCCGATCTGATCCGCAAGGCCGAAATCGATATCCTGGTCGATCTGTCCGGCCATACCGCCTTCCATCGCCTGCTGGTCTTCGCCCGCCGGCCCGCCCCCGTGCAGGCCGAGTGGATCGGTTACTTCCATTCGACCGGATTGAGCGCCATCGATTACTTCATCACCGATCCGTTCACCACGCCGCCCGGGGGCGGGCAGCTTTTTTCAGAAACCCCGGTCTTTCTGCCGCATACCCGCTTCTGTTACGGGCCGCCCGAGTACGCGCCCGAGGTTGCAGCGCCGCCGCTTGAAAAGTCGGGGAGCATCACCTTCGGTTCCTTCAATCGCCTGCCCAAGATGACCGACGAGGTCGTGTCGGCCTGGGCCAGGATTCTGCACGCTGTCGCGCAAAGCCGGCTCGTCGTCAAGTCCGGCGCACTATCCGAGGAAGCGGTCAAGGATCGCCTGGCCGAACGCTTCGCAGCGCAGGGCATCGGACGGGATCGCCTGGACTTACGCGAAGGCTCTGCGCATGGGCAGATGTTCGCCGAGTACGGCGACATCGACATCGCGCTCGACACCTTTCCCTTCAACGGCGGCATGACCACGCTCGAAGCGCTGTGGATGGGGGTGCCGGTGGTGACCATCGCCGGCGACAGCGTGGTCTCGCGCCAGACCACTTCGGCGCTGACCAATATCGGCCTGACCGAATTGATCTTCGCCGATGTCGATGCCTACGTCGCCGGCGCGGTTTCGCTCGCCGGCGATCCCGGGCGCCTGCGCAAACTGCGGCGCGAGCTGCGCGGGCGGATGAAAGAAAGCCCGCTGTGCCAGCCGGAGCAATTCACCCGCGATCTGGAACTGCTCTACCGGCGCATGTGGCAAGCCTGGTGCGAAGGGAGGAAGCTGGAGGGCGGAATCCATGCCGCGCCTGCCGTCGCGAGCAAGACCGTGCTTCACGTCGGCTGCGGCCGAGCCGATCGCCGCTCTATGCCGCGCCTGTTCCAGAGCCGCTGGCGCGAGATCCGCCTCGACATCGATCCGGACGCCATGCCCGACGTGGTCGCTAGCATGCTCGACATGTCCTCGGTCGAGAGTGCCAGTGTCGATGCCGTTTATTCGTCGCACAACATCGAGCATCTCCACCCGCACGAAGTCCCGGTGGCGCTCAAGGAGTTCAGGCGGGTTCTCAAGCCAGAAGGGATGCTGGTGCTGACCTGTCCCGACTTGCAGCCAATCTGTGCACTGGTCGCCGCCGACGAGCTGGAGGAGCCCGCCTATGTTTCGCCGGCAGGCCCGATCGCTCCGATCGATATGCTCTATGGCCACCGGGCGTCGTTGGCCAAGGGCAATCTCTACATGGCGCACAAGACCGGCTTTACCGCGCGCAGCTTGGCTCGGGAACTGGAGGAAGGCGGCTTCCGGGCGATGGTCGTGGAACAGGGAGCGAGCTTCGACCTATGGGTCTTGGCTTACCCCGAAGCACCGACACAAGAACGGATCGAGTCGGAGCGCAATGCGTGTTTTCCTCTGGTCTCCAGGGCGACTGGCTCGGCTCCATAAGCCCATTGTCAGACTAACATGAGTACTTCACCGTTCCGGCAAAGTTGGAGTTTGTTCGAGTCAATGAAAGCGTCTGCCCCGATGCGAAGAACCGGCCTGACCCGGCGAGGCGGTCGGTCCGGCTTCACCCTGATCGAATTGGTCACGATCATGATCGTCCTCGGCATCCTTGCCGTCGTCGTGCTGCCGCGCTTTGCCAATCTCAACGACTTCGAGGCGGTGGGCGCCGCCGACCAGTTGAACTCGCTGATCCACTACGCCAGGGAGAGCGCGGTCGCTCAGCGGCGCATGGTCCGTCTCGATTTCTCCGCCGATCCGCCGACGCTTTGCCAGTTGGGCACGGCCACGACCTGCAGCGCCGCCTGCGCTTCGACCGTGGCGCTGCCCGCAAGCTATCACCAGGCCAAGACCAGCGTGACCGTGACGGACAATCTGGCGACCACCGGGCAGATCTGCTTCGACGCCCTGGGCAGGCCCTACGACAGCAGCGGCTTGCTCTCGGCGCCGAAAACCGTGAGCGTCAAGGATCAGACCGGCGCCACCGCCGAGACCATCACCGTCGAGAACGAGACCGGCTATGTGCACTGAGGGCACCGCGCTCGCCCGGCAGGCGTCGAGACTGCTTCGCCTGCTGTCACTGCGAGGCCCGCAAGGCGGCAGTCCAGGTCGCCGCCAGTCGGGCATGACCCTGATCGAGCTGGTCATGTTCATCGTCATCGTCAGCGTCGGCATCGTCGGCATCCTCACGGTGCTGGACATCACGGCGAAGAGCAGCTCCGATCCGCTGATCAGGAAGCAGATGCTGGCGATCGCCGGGGGCCTCATCGAGGAGGTCGAGCTGCAGCCCTTCACCTGGTGCGATCCCAATGATCCGAATGTGACGACGGCAACCGGCACGGCAGGCTGCACGATAGTGGAAGGCCTGGGACCGGAAACCGTGAACGGGGTAACAGAATCTCGCACCAGCACGACATACCCGTTCAACAACGTCAATGACTACAACGGCCTTAGCCTGCCCAGCCCGATCGCCGACATCACCGGCAACAACCCGGCGCCCGCGGGCTACAGCGCGACCATTACCATCACGCCCGAGGCGCTCGACGGTGTGGGCGACGCCACGCCGGGATCGGCGGCATTGCGCATCTCGGTCACGGTCACGCACGGTTCCGACAGCCTGACGCTGGAGGGCTACCGCACCCGTCATTCGCCCAACTTCGCGCCATGAGTCCTCAAGATTTCGCATCGTTGCGAGGCACGAAGGGCCGCACCAAGCTGCGCGGCTTCACCCTGATCGAGATGATCATGGTGATGGTGATCACCGGCATCATCGCCGCCATGGTCGCGGTGTTCATCACCAAGCCGGTCGAGGGCTACGTCGATTCCGCGCGTCGCGCCAAGATGACCGACGCCGCCGACACCGCGCTGCGCCGGCTCTCGCGCGACATCCGCCTGGCGCTGCCCAACAGCCTGCGCGTGACCAGCGTCGGGGGGACGAGCTACATCGAATTCATCATGACCAGTTCCGGCGGCCGCTACCGCGACGCCGCCGACGGCTCCACCGGCGGCAACGTGCTCGATTTCGCCAACGCCGCGAACCTTAAATTCGACGTGCTGGGACCGCCCCCCGGCATCTCGGCCAACGACTACGTCGTGGTCTACAATCTCGGTCCGGGCTTCTCTCCCGCCGACGCCTACAGCGGCGGCAACATCGCCCAGGTCGCCAGCGTCTCCGGCAATACCGTCACCCTGGCGTCCAATCCCTTCGCCGCCGAATCGCCGTCCTTGCCCTCGCCCAACGACCGCTTCCAGGTGGTGCCGGGTGACCAGCAAGCGGTGACCTACGCCTGCCCGACGACGGGAACGACAGCGGGCAACTTCACGCGCACCTGGAATTACGGCATCAACGCCGCGCAGCCGACGCCGCCCTCCGGCGGCAGTTCGGCGCTGCTGGTCGCCAATGCCACCTGCAGCGTCGATTACGCGGCCAACGCCGAACAGCAGAACGGCCTGCTCAGCATCGATCTGACCCTGAGCGAGAGCGGCGAGAGTGTCAGCCTGTTCGACCAGATCCACGTGGACAATTCGCCATGAACCCTCGATCTAATCCCTCGTGGCGACTGCCGCGGCCTGCGGCCTCGCAGAGACGACAGCGTACAGCGGGCTTCGCGCTGGTCGCGGCGATCTTCCTGCTGACCGTGTTGGCGGCGCTGGGCGCCTTCATCGTTTCCATCTCGACCAGCCAGCAGTTGGGGTCGGCGCTGGACGTCGAGGGCGAGCGCGCCTATCAGGCGGCGCGCTCCGGCATCGACTGGGGCGTCTATCAGGTGCAGGCGACCCCCGCCTACAATTTCAGCTACGGCACGCCGGCCGTGGCCGTCGGCAGCGCCAACCCCAACAGCCGCGTCTGCCCCGCTTCGCCCACCTCGTTCGCTTTTCCCGCCGCCGCGACCACCCTGTCCGCGTTTACCGTCACGGTGCAGTGCACCGCCTATCCCGATACCAACGGCGGTCCGACCGTGTATCAGATCATTGCCACCGCCTGCAACCAGCCGGCCGCGGGCGCCTGCCCGAATCCGGCGCCGGGACAGGCTTACGTCGAGCGGCAAGTGCAGGTGAGTTTCTAGGAGAGGCGCGATGAGAAAATTGCTGAGATTTGTCGTTGCATTCGTCCTGCTGGCGGGATATGGGTTCGCCCACGCCGGAAGCTTGACTCTTGCCACCGGCGGTTCCGCCATTTCGGCCGACACCAATATCGCCACCGGCACCGCGACCTGGACCATCCTCTCGGGGCCCACCTATACCGAGTCCAATCATGCGGACGTCTCGACGGGGACCATCGTCTTCAATGTCCCGGCCGGCTTCAGCTTTAACGCCAGCTCGACGCCCACCGCCACGGTCACCCGAATTTCCACCTACGGACGTGGTCCTTATACCGACCTGGCGCTGAGCCTCACTTCGATCACGGCCAGCGCGATCACCTTCACCGTGACGCGTTCCGCGAACGGGGTTCATGACAGCATCACCTGGGGCAACATCCAGGTGCGGCCGAACGTCGGCAGTCCGTTGGCGAGCGGCAACATCACCCTGGGCGGCACCGCGAGCTTGAATAATGTCAGCGCTGGCGCGAACCTCGGCACCTTGACCGAGGTTGCGGGATCGACGGCGAGCCAGTTGCTCTTCGGCAGCCAGCCGAGTACGAGCACGGTGAATTCGACCCTCTCTCCGATCACGGTACAGGTCAGCGACAGCCAGGGCAATGTCGTGACGTCGAGCAGCGCCACGGTGACGCTGGCGATCGGCAACAATCCGGGCGGCGGCACCCTGAGCGGCACGACTTCGGTCGCGGCGGTCAATGGGATTGCGACCTTCTCCAACCTGTCGATCGACAAGACGGGCACAGGCTATACGCTGGTGGCGAGCAGTTCGGGGCTCAGCGGTGCGACGAGTTCGTCCTTCGACATCACGGCGGTCGGCAGCATGATCTGCTATACGGACAACTTTTCGAATCTTGCCAACTGGTCGGTG
>JAJXTQ010000080.1 GCA_021783685.1 Pseudomonadota bacterium
AGGCGCGGTCAGAACGGTGAAGATCGACGGATCGCAATGGTCGAAACTGACCGTGTTGATCGCCATGAAGCAGGCCAGATCGTATTTGTACGGCGTCAGGTTGCCGTGCCAGGCCACCACGTCCAGCGGCGAATGATCGAGGGTGGTGGCCCACAGCGTGTTCTGGAACTTCTGCACCAGCTCGGTCGGTTCGTCGCGATCCTCGAACCAGGCCACGGGCGCCAGGAAGTCGCGCGGATTGGCCAGCCCGTTGGCGCCGATCGGGCCGAGCTCGGGCAGGCGCAGCGGCGCGCCGTGGTTCTCGGCAATGTAGCCCTGCGCGGTGCCGTCCGGCAGGCCGACGCGGAAGCGTACGCCGCGCGGGATCACGACGATTTCGCCCGGTGTGACCTGCAGCCGGCCGAGCTCGGTATCGAGCGCGAGCCGTCCGTGCTGCGGGACGATCAGCAGCTCGCCGTCGGCGTTCCAGAACACGCGCTGCATGTTCCGGTTGGCGCGATAGAGATGCACCGAGATGCCGCCCCCCGGCGCTTCCGCCGCCGCCGCCAGCGTGAGCAGGCCGGACAGGAAATCGGCCGGCCCGTCCAGCATCGGCAGCGGGTCCCAGCGCAGCCGGTTGGGCGTGGGTTCAGCGAGCGGCGCGGCGATCAGGCCGTTGTCTATGCGCCGGTAGCGCGGATGGGCCGCCGAGGGGCGGATGCGATAGAGCCAGGTGCGCCGCTGCTCCCGCCGCGGCACGGTGAAGGGGGCGCCGGAGATCTGCTCGGCATACAGGCCGAGCGCGTGGCGCTGCGGCGAGTTCTGTCTAGCCGGCAGTGCGCCCGCGACCGCCTCGGTCGCGAATTCGTTACCGAAACCGGAAAGCGTCTGGAGCCTGGACATGGGAGCCTCAAGAGAACAAAACGAATCTAAGGACGCGTGTCGGACAGGGAGGCGATCCGCCATCCGCCTAAACCTCCACTGTCAGCGCATCGTACGCGAACAACCATTGGTAGCGTTGCTGGATCTTGTCGGGTGCCCATTCGCGCTCAATATAGGCGTCGGCCTGCTCCGGGTCGGTCAGCACCGGATTGTGAAAGCGCCGCGCATTGTCACTGGACCCGCGGACGATCGCGCCGGTGCGCTCGACCCGCGCCCGTTCGTAGCGGGTGAACGCTTCCTCGACCGAAGCGCTGGCATCAAGGCAGCGCGCCAGCACCACGCCGTCCTCGATCGCCGCGTTCGCGCCCTGCGCCAGGAATGGCAGCGTGGGGTGGCAGGCATCGCCCAGCAGCGTGACCCTGCCGACGCTCCAGCGGCGCAGCGGTTCGCGACCGAGCAGCGCCCATTTGTACGGAACCTCAATGTTCCGCGCGATGATCTTCACGTCCTCGTGCCAGCGAGCGAAATCGGCGATGCAGTCGTCGATGGTGCCGCGCTCGGTCCAGGACTCCACCCCCCAGTTCTCTCGCTCGATCACGCCGACGAAATTCAGCAACTGGCCACGTCGGAGTGGGTACATGACCACATGACCGCCCGGCCCGATCCAGTTGATGCCGACGGGCCGGCGCAGGCGTTCGGGCAGGCGCGCGGTCGGCACCAGACCACGCCAGGCCACGACCCCCAAGAACTCGGCCTCCGATGGCCCGAACAACGCCTGGCGGATCTGGGAATGCACCCCGTCGGCCCCCACCAAGGCATCGCCCGCCACCGCACGCCCATCGTGCAGATGCAGACGCACACCGTTGCCGTCCTGCACGAAACCCACGCCCCTGGCGTCGAGATGGATGCACCCAGGTTTTGTCGCTGAAACCGCCTCGGCGAGCAGCTGATGCAAGTCACCGCGATGGACGAACCAGTAGGGGGCGCCGTATCGGGCCACTGATTCCATACCGAGATCGAAAAGCTTCCAGCTCCGCCCGCTGCCATAGAGCCGCAGCTCCTTGCCCGCGGCCTCGCAGACGACGCGCTGCAGCGCCGCGCGCAGTCCGAGTGCGATCAACACCCGCGTGCCGTTCGCCGCCAGCTGCAGGCCGGCGCCCGCCTCGCGCAATTCGCCAGCCTGCTCATAGACATCGACGTCGTAACCCGCGCGCAGGAGGGCCAGGGTGGCAGTCAGACCGCCGACTCCCGCCCCGACGACCAGGATATGTGGCTTGACTGTCATTCGCCTTCCACCCCTGGAATATCTCCGGCCGCGCGGCGACAAGACCGCATCACAGATCGAGCACAATCCGCGGCGCGCCCGCGCGCGAGCAGCATGCCATCATCCTGGTGCCGCTCCGCCGTTCGGCGCGCGTCAGCACACAATCGCGGTGGTCGATCTCGCCCGCCAACACCCGCACCTCGCAGGATCCGCATAGGCCTTCCTCGCAGTTGCTCTGAATGTCGATCTCGGCGGCCCGCAGCGCAGCAAGCAGGGTCTGGTCGGCTGGCACATGGAGGACGCCACCGGAGCGCTTCAGTCCGACATCGAATGCACGTTCGATAGCCGGGTCAAGGCTCCTGAAGGTGGACGCGAAATGCTCGACCCGCAGTGCCTCCTCGGGCCAGTGCGCACAGCATCTGGCCAATGCATCGAGCATCCGCGCTGGACCGCAGGCATAGATCCGGGTGTCGGGGTCCGAATGCGCAAGCAGTGTGGCGAAATCGGCCCTCTGGCCGTCCGCGCCCGCGTAGAGATGTAGCCGATCGCCGTGGCTGCGGCGAAGCTGATCGGTGAACGCCATCGTTGTCCGCGCCCGGCCACTGTAATGGATCTGGTAGTCCATGCCGACCGCCTGCGCGCGCCGCGCCATCGCGACGATGGGGGTGATCCCGATGCCGCCCGCGATGAAAATGACTCTGGGCGCGGCCTCGTCCAGCAGAAAGTGATTACGCGGCCCGCGTATCCGGAGCTGATCACCCGGTCGGACCACGGTGTGGATCCAGTCCGAGCCGCCGCGGCCGTGCGGCTCGCGCAGCACGGCAATCTCCAACGCTCCGGTGTCAGCGGGGTCCCCGCACAGGGAATACTGGCGCAAGCAAGCGGGACTGCCGCATTCAACGTCGATATGCGCCCCCGGCGTCCAGCGCGGCAAGGGCGAGGCACCGGCGGAGAGAAGCCGTAGCACGATCACGCCCTCTGCGACCGGCGTGACCGAGGCGACCGTGAGGCTGCGCGTCATCGACTGCCGCAAGGGCTCGCCGATCCGCGCCTGCGGACCGACGGCGAGCACGGCACCGTCACGCCGTTCCGGATTGCGTTGCGGATCCCACGCCACCCAGACATGCCGGGGGCCGCGAAAGGAAATGTTCGGGAAGTAGTTGAAAGTCTGGTCAGGGAGCAGCCGCATATGCGGCAGGCGCCGCGCAAGCTCCGCCACCATGATCTGCATTTCCATGCGCCCCAGGTTCTTGCCTAGGCACTGATGTGCCCCGAACCCAAGGGTGAGGTGATCGCTCGCGTTGTCGCGCCGGATATCGAAAAAATCCGGATCCAGGAAATGCCTCGGATCGTGGTTGGCCGAGGCGATGACCATCAGCAGCCGAGAACCCGCCGGGATATCTACCCCTTCTACCCGCGCATCCCGGGTTGCCAGCCGTCGCCAGGCCGCGATCGACCCGCTGTGGCGCAGGCATTCCTCGATCGCTCCCGGGATCAGGTCCGGGTCGGCGCAGATCTCAGCCCACGCGGTCGGGTGTTGCAGCAGAAGCTTGATCGCGTTGGCGGATGCGAAGGCCGTCGTTTCATGGGCCGCGACGATGATCGCCATCATCATCGAATGTAGATAGGAGTCGGTCACGACCTCCGGATATTCGGTCTGTTGGCGGATGGAGTAGCGCATCCAGCCTGGACCGTCGGGCGTCCGTCGCATCTTTTCGAGCACGCTACCGGCGTACTGCCAGAACTGGCCCACCGCGTGCGCCACCGCGATCTGCTCCTCCGCGCTCGGCCGGCCGAAGGTGTTCACGGTGTGCGCGACCGAGTACCGCCGCAGCGTCTGCATATCCTCGTCGTCGACCCCCAGGAAGTGCAGTGCCACCATTAGCGGCACTTCCCACAACATCTCATCGACCAGATCGACCTTGCCACGGTCGATGAAGCGGTTCACCGCTTCGCAAGTGAGACGGCGGATCATGGGTTCGTGTGCCCGCAGGCGTTCCGCTGCGAAGGGGTCCATCAGCACACGGCGCCGCGCCATGTGCGCCGGCTCGTCCTCGTTGACCAGGGTGCGGTTCATCCCGTAGTCGTAGGACGCCAGGATCGCGCTCACCTCGGCGTGCGGCGGGGCCATTTTCTCCAGCACGATTGACGGGCTGTAGGTGACGTTGTCGCGGAATATCTCCTTGATGGCGCGATAGCGGGTCACCACCCAGTAGCCGAGGCGAGGGCTGAAGAAGACCGGGGCTTGCTCTCTGGCCCAGCGCACATACTCGGCCGGGTCCTGCATGTAGGCGTGTTCGAACGGGTCGAAACCGGCGGCCCCGGCGGGACACGCCGCTTCGCCGGCTGGCGCCGCCGCATGCGCAACGGGGCAGGAGCCAGGGCCGGACACGGCGGTGGATACGGCGGCCGGCGCGAAACCAGGGGGCCCCCCGCCCCCGACCGGCGCCGCCCGCTCCGGTTTCCCGGGTGAGCGCTCATCCATGTACTAAGGTCTCCCTCCGGGTCCAGTGCGCCAGCCGCTCATGAGCCGCCGCGATCGCGGCAGCGTCCTCCGCCACGGTGGAAGTGCGTGCCGTCAGCTCCAGACGCAGGCCGTTGGGATCGAAGAAATAGATGCTCTGCACGAAGCCGTGGTCGACCAGGCCGAGCACCTCCACGCCCGCCGCGCGCAACCGGTCGTGCGCGGCCTGCACCTCCTTCACGGTGCCGAGTTCCATCGCGAAGTGATTGACCCAGGCCGGCGTGTTGGGCGAAGGGGCGGCAGCTTCGCCGTCCCCCAGATCGAAGAAGGCGATGCAGGAACCGTCGCCGAGCTGGAAGAACAGGTGGACGTAGGGCTGGTGCTCGCCCGTGCTCGGCACGGTATCGGCTTTGATGACATGGACCAGTGGCAACCCGAGCAGGTCCTCGTAGAAACGCCGGGTCTCCTCGGCGTTGCGACACCGCCAAGCAAAATGGTGCAGTTGGCGGATCTGCGGTGGGCGCGACGACATGGCAGGCGGCTCCTCCCCGATCGATAACCGGCCCGGATCGGCTAGAGCGCATTGACAGCGCGCCGCCGGGTGCCGATATCTCAAGAAAGGTTATCCGGTTCCCGCTGCCCTGTCTGTCGCTGAAACAAGGGACACCGGCAAAAGATTTACCAGGGTCGGGAGCGAACGATGGCAGATAGGGCGCTGGCGCGGCCTTGGCCGAGACAGGATGTGGGCAGTGACGTCGCCGCGATGATCGAGGCACTCGGGACAGGCGATTTCTCCGCGGCGTTGCTGAAAGCCGTGAGCGGGGTCCTGGTGGTCGATCATTGCGCTGCCTTCATGATCGGAGCCGGGACGGCTCCGCCCGTGCTGCTGCTCGCGACCAGCCGGCATGATGCCGCCTTTGCCCAACGCGCTGCGCGGCGTTACGCCGACGAATACTGGCGCTTCGATCCGGCCATGGCGTCGGTCCGAGGCCATGGCCGCCCGGCAACAATCCGCCTGACCTGGAATGCGATCCACCATACCCCGTTCCGGGAGGAGTGCTACGTCACCGCGGGCGTCATCGACCGTCTATCGGTTCTGGCGCCGGCTGGCGATGGCGCGCATATTCTGTTGAGCGTATTCCGGCTGCGGGAAACAGGATTCTTCCACAACCCCGAGGCGAGCCGATTTGCAGCCGCGGCCGATCTGTTTATTGCCTGCGTCCGCAAGCATAGGCGATTGCTGCCGCCCATGGCGTCGGGACCCGTACCCGGACTGAGCGCGCGGGAGGGCGAGGTTGCCCAGGGTTTCATGGCCGGCCAGACGGTGCATGGCGTTGCCGCGGCGCTCGGTCTGTCCACGAGTACGGTCGAGACGTACCGCAAACGGATCTACGCCAAGCTCGGTGTCCGCAGCCGTATCGGACTCGCTCGCTGCCTGACAGGGCAGGCGAGCGGGCCGCACGGCGGGGGGCTGCCATGCCGCCGCTGAACCAGCCCCTGCCTGAGGCCATGAAGCAGGCTGTCATATGCGCTGCTGCCGATCAGGTCCCGATCCCGCCGCCGAGCGCGCGTCGTCGCCGCCCGCGATGCCGTCCCTGGGCGATCGATCCCCCCGAAAAGGCCGACCGATGAGGAGAGGATCGCCCTCCCTATCACCGGGAACCCCGGGGGGGGCTGCCGCGCCGCCCGCCATCGGTCCCGACATGGAACGGCGTCGTATCAACGATGTCACCTACGTCTCGCGCGAGGAAGCGCTCGATCTTCTGTCGATCAAGAAGGAGTCATTCTACAGCTACGTCAGCCGCGGCCTTATCCGGACGGCGGCCCATCCCGACCGCCGGCGGCGTCTGTACCTCAAATCAGATATCGAGAAGCTCAAGACGCGGGTGGGGGAGCATCTCGCGACCGTGCAGGTGTCGTACGAGCTGCGTTACGGCAAGCCGGTCCTGCAAAGCCGGATCACCGAAATCACCCCCACCGGTCCAAGCTATCGCGGTCATCCTGCCATCGGCCTCGCGTGCGGCCCGCGGCGGTTCGAGGTCGTGGCGGAGTTGTTATGGACCGGCGTGCTCCGTCCTCGCGACATCGTCTGGCCCCGCCTGCCGCTGCCGGCTGCCATCCCGGCCCTGGCCAACACGTGGGGTGCCAGCGTGCCGCAGATGTCGATGTTGAGCTGGTTCGCGTTGACGACACTCGCCCTTGCTGCCGTTCCGGTGGGCGGGCCGCCGGCACGGAACCACGATCCGTGGCTGGCCGGAAAGCGGCTGATCCAGGCGTTCACCGGCATCGCGGGCCTGCTCGGGCCGTCCGGGCGCTATACGCCGCTACGGGACAACGAGTCCGTTGCGGAATGCATTGCCCGCGGCCTGGGATATGAGGCAAACGCGGAGTGCGTTAAGCTGGTCGACGCCGCGCTCGTGCTGTCGGCGGACAACGAACTCTCGGCGCCTACCTTCGTCGCGCGCATCACCGCGTCCACCGGAGCGGACCTGTATGCCTGCGTGGCGAGCGCGCTTCATGCCCAGTCGGGGCCGATGCAGGTCGGCGGTACCGCGGAGGTCGAGGGGACGTTCGCAGCGCTGACCGACGGCACGGGCGGGGAAGCCGCCGCCGGGGGATCCCCGGGCGCGGACCTGCCCTGCTTCCGCCATCCACTCTATGCGCGCGATCCGCGCACCGCGCTGCTTCTCGACCTTGTGGCCACGCTGAAGCAGCCGCGCCCTGGCACAGCGCGGATACTGGACTTCATTGCGCGCACCGAGCAGGGGAGCTGCCAGTATCCGAACGTCTTCGCCGGGCTCGTGGTCCTCGCCATGGCGCTCGGCCTTCCGGCAGGCAGCGCGGCGCTGCTCCATACGCTCGGCCGCACCGCCGGGTGGATCGCCCACGCAAGCGAACAGCGGCTCGTGGGGGCCATGCTCCGGCCGCGCGCCAAGTTCATGGAGGCACGGGGCGGGCCATGACAGGGTGCCGTTGGGCACCAACGCCTTGTTCAATGACGCCAGCGCCAGGAAGTCGAAGCTGTCGAGGCTCTTCATTGCCGGGAACCTGGCCTCCTTGATACGACGCTCGATTGTCCGCCGTTCTCGCTCGATCAGTTCCAGTTCCGCCAGCCGCAGCAAGTAGCGGACATGATCGACCCCGTCGCTGGCGCACTGCCGCGCCAGCTTTTCATGCTCGCGCAGGAAGGTCGGCAGCTTCAGCGCCTTCAGGTGATGCGC
>JAJXTQ010000081.1 GCA_021783685.1 Pseudomonadota bacterium
GCCAGAATCTACGATCCTTACGTCCTTTCCGTGCTGGCGGAGTTCGAACCCGTGCTGCCGGTTCTCTCCGATGAGGCGGCGCGCAATCGCTGGCGCGAGGCTTTCGAGCGCCAGCTCAACGAGACGGCGCCGGGCGCCAACCGCTACACCGTGCCGCCGACCGACGCCGCCAGCCTGGTCGTCATCCGTCACCGGCATGGCCTGGAGCAGGTCTATCACCTGAGCCTGGATCAGCTTGAAAACGCAGAATTTCGGCCCCTGCACAAACTCGCGCAGAATCTGGCGGGCTGGTGGACCGATCAGGTCCGGGTCGGTCGTGGGGAGCGCACTCAAGCGGTCATGCGCTTTCGCGATGCGGTCGAATGGCTGTTGAACGAGGGCCGCCGCGGCTTGACGATCCAGCGCTACAAGGGCCTTGGGGAGATGAATCCGGACCAGCTGTGGGAGACCACCATGGACCCGGAAACGCGCCGGCTGCTGCGGGTGACGGTGGAGGATCTGGTGGCCGCCGACGATGTCTTTACCACGCTGATGGGCGATCAGGTCGAGCCGCGCCGTGAGTTCATCGAGCGCAACGCCTTGCTGGTCAGCAATCTCGACGTGTGACGTGACGGCGCGCGGACCGACTGCCCCGCCGATCTTCCTGTTTACCGACTTCGGCGGTGATGGTCCCTATGTGGGCCAATTGAAGGCTGCGATTCACGGCATCAATCCCGCGCTCGCGGTGGTGGATCTGTGCCACGATGTCGCCCCCTTTCAGGTCCGGCCGGCTGCCCATCTGCTGGCCGCGCTGCTGCCCTACCTGCCCACCGGCGCATGCGTCGTCGCCGTGGTCGATCCCGGAGTCGGCACCGCGCGGCGCGGGGTGCTGCTCGAAGCCGATGGATTCCGTCTCGTCGGACCGGATAACGGCCTGCTTGCCGTCGTGGCACAGCGCGCCAAGCGCGCCATCTGGCACTATCTTCCCGAGCCGACAGACTGGGTTTCGGCAACCTTCCATGGTCGGGACTGGTTCGGTCCGGTTGCCGCCCGCTTGCTGGACGGCCAGCACGTCGACTTGCGTCCGGCCGACGAGCCGAACCCACCGGAAGGAATGGACTGGTCCACCGACTGGAACCGCATCATCTACATCGACGGCTACGGCAACGCAATGACGGGGCTACGCGCCGACGGTTTCGGCGTCGAGGACGTGCTTCTCCTACGGGACGCCGTGGAGATCCGCCACGCGCGGACCTTCGCGGAGGTTCCGCCCGGTGAGGCCTTCTGGTTTGCCAATTCCTGCGGCTTGGCCGAACTGGCCGTCAACCGGGGCCATGCCGCGCGCCAACTGGGCCTGGCGGTGGGGCAACACATCGACATCCGTCGTCACGCCCATGCCGGACAAGGCATTACTTGAGCCGTTGCTTGACGGCGTCTTCGAGCGAGGTCAGCCCTGCCGCCTTGCCGAAATCCAGCGCCTCCGCGGCCGGCTGACCCTGAATCAGATTGGCGCGCAGCGCGAGCAGTGCGCCGACACGGTTGCCGCTGGCGCAATGGATCATCACCGGGCCCGGCTTGGCATGGGCGAGCGCCCGGTCCAGTCTGCGCGCCGTGTCTTCGGTGAGATCCGCGCCGCCGCCGATGGGGATACTCACGAAGTCCATGCCCAGCGACTCGACCAGACCCGATTCGTCGACTCCCGCCATCTCCGAGCCGGGCCGCAGATTGATGACCGTCTTGTAGCCGGCGGCGGCCGCCGCGCGGAGCTGTTCGTCGGTGGGTTGCCCACCCGTCAACAGGCCGGGCGCGGCCTGGCGGGCGTTGGGCAGCGGAATCAGCGGGGCGGTTTCGCTCACGGGGTGAACTCCTGGTTGCAATGGGGCGCCTGCCCCGGCATCGAACGACAAGCACATGAAGGCCGCAAACGCTGCGGCCAAGCGGTAACCGGACAGGTGCGAAAGCGACATGCCCGATCCCTACCAGGACAACCGGCGGATACGGTCTACCATGGGATCCAGCATAGCGCAGTTCGCGTCGCCCTCGGTGCAGACCCTGTGCGCCCGCTCGGCTATCAGTGGCGCCATCAGCGCCCACTCCCGGCCCATGCGCAGGCCGAAGGCCGTGATGGAACGGCGCTGCGGGCGCACGGGGCGCTCCACCTGTGACCGGCACGCCGCCAGAACTGCCGGAATCGGCGTCCATTCACCGGCGAGCCGCTCCGTGGCCGTCTCGATGTCGAGGCCGTCACGACACAGGGCCAAGACCACCCGTGCGATCTGGTGCGCCGAAATCAGCCGCAGCGCGCTGCCGCTGCGCGGGGGAATCGGCAGCAATCCCCGGCGAATCGTGCGGCGCATGGGGGTGTCGAACCAGCGCTCCAGCACGACCGCCGTGGGCAGGCGAATCACCGTGCGCTCGGGATGGCGACGCGGGCCCGGCATACCGGCCGGCGCCAGTTCGAGGACGCGATCGGGCGCCGCCGGCCAGCAGGCCTCAGGGACCCCACCGAGATCAGACGCCGGTACCGCCAACCGCTGCCCAGGACAGCTCAGCAACCAGTCCGGGCGCATGACGCCCTGCGGCGGCTCGGCCGGCGTGCCGGCGGCATCGAGCGGGCGGACGGCCACGCCGCGACGTGCGAGCCGCCTCGCCCAGGGCGAATCGTGTCGGCGCGTCCACGCCGTCAACGGCATGCCGGCCTCGAGCAAAACCTGGATACAGGCCGTGGCCTCCGGGCCATGGATCCCGATGATACCCACGCGAGGGGGCGATCGGCCTGGCCGTGGGGGTTGGCCGATGTCCTGCGGGGGAACATCGAACGGCGCGCTTCCCATCATGCCATCATCCACCGAGCAGCCGTTGCTCGGCACGCTCGAGTTGCGAGGCCGTTCCGAGCAGGACCAGCGTGTCGTTGGCCTTGAGATGGACATCATCGGACGGGTCCTGTCCGGTGACCGATCCGCGCCGGAGCGCCTGCACCCGAACGCCGATCTGATCCAGCCGGAGGTCGCCCAAGCGGTGGTTGACGGCATGTGCGGTATCCGGGAGCACCACGGGGTGGACGACTTCCAGCGGGTTGCCCCGGGCATCGGCCAGCTTCGAGCGCTCCCCGTGCAGATAGCCGTGCAGCAGCCGGTAGCGCTCGTGGCGCGCCTGCTGGATATGTTCCTGGACGCGGTCCGCTGGAACGCCGAGCAGTTCGAGAACGTGCGAGACCAGCATCAGGCTGCTTTCCAGCGTTTCGGGAACGATCCCCGTCGCGCCGGCCGCTTGGAGGGCTTCCCAGTGTCGATCGTCCGACGTACGGACCAGGACGGGCAGGTCGGGGCGCAACGGCCGGACTTCCTCGAGGATGCGTTGAGCATCCTTGTCGTTGTTGAAGGCGATGACGAGCAGCCGCGCGTGCATCAGCCCGGCCTTGCGCAACAGCGACCGCTGGCGCGAGTCGCCGAACAGCACCGACTCGCCCGCCACCAAGGCTTCGCGGACGCGTAGCGTATCACTGTCGATGGCGATGTAGGGGATTTGTTCGCGCTGGAGAAAGCGTGCAATGGCTTGGCCGACGCGCCCGAATCCGCACAGGATTACGTGGGGTTCCTTGCTTGCCTCGGCCAGGAAGGCGGCATCGGCAGGCCCGTCGGGAGCGCGTTCCACCCGCCGGGTCCAGCGCGGTGCCGCGTTCAGCAGCATGGGCGTCGCCATCATGCTGAGCATGATGCTGGAAAAGAGCAGTGACTGCTGAGCGGGTGAGACCGCGCCGTAGGCGCCGCCCAAGGTGAGCAAGGCAAAGCCGAATTCGCCGCCCTGCGCCAGCGCGACTGCGGCGAGCAGCGCGGTGCGTCGGCTTTCGCCCATCAACCGTGACAGGCCGGTGACCAGTCCGCCCTTGATGATCATGAATCCCAGCGTCAACAGCAGCACCCAGTGCAATTGGGCCGCCAGCTGCGCCGGCCGGATCAGCATGCCGACGGCGACGAAAAAGATCCCCAGCAGCACATCCCTGAACGGCCGGATCTCCGCTTCGATCTGATGGCGAAAATGGCTCTCACCGAGCAGCATCCCGGCCATGAAGGCACCGAGCGCCATGGAAAGTCCCATCAACTGGGTCAGCGCCGCGGCGGCCAGGATGACGACCAGAACCGCCAGCACGAACAGCTCTTCGATGCGGGTCCGCGCAACACCGCTGAACAAGGGCGGCAGCACGCGAGGCCCCACGACCAGCAGTCCCCCCAGCAGCGCCATCGACTTGGCGACGGTCCAGAGCAGGGATGAAACCACCGCATCCCCGGACCCCCCGAGCGAGGGCAAAATCGCGAGAAAGAACACCGACGCCAGATCCTGAAACAACAGGACGGCCACGGCGATCTGGCCGAAGCGCTGGTGCAACTGGTGGTTGCGCGTCAATTCGCGGCTGACCACCGCGGTCGAGGACAGCGCCAGCGCCGCAGCCAGAACACCGCTGGCGGTCCATGAGATGCCCAGCGACAGCGCGATGCCGCCGAACACGGCCAAGGTCAGCGCCACTTGCCCCAGACCGATCCCGAGCACCAGCCGGCGCATGGCGCGCATTTTGGGCAGCGCGAACTCGAGGCCGAGCGAAAACAGCAGAAAGACGACCCCGAACTCGGCCAGTTGGGCGACCGATTCGGGCCGCGAGATCCAGCCGAAGCCGCCCGGTCCGATCAGCAGGCCGACGAGGATATAGGCCAGGATCGGCGAAATGCGCAGGGGATAGCAGAGCGACAGAACGGCCAGCGAGCTGGCGAGCAGGATGAGCAGCTCAAGGAAGAGTCCATGGGCCATGGAGATCGCGCCGACCGGTGACTGGGGCTTCGGCGACTATACCATCCCGGCCGCCGTCTTCAGGACTTAGTTGGCGGCGCCCTTGCTATCCTTGGCGATGAGGTAATCCATCACCTTGAGCGTTTCGGAGAGCTTGGCTTCCTTTTCCTGCACATGTTGCTGGAAGCCCGGCGAAACGACGTACTTGCCGTTGATCACGAAAGCGGGGGTGCCCAGCAACAGCACGCCGAAGCGTTCCCATTGCGTCTGGGCCTGCTTCAGCTTGGTGCGCACGGCAAACGAATCGTACGCGGCCGTGAAGGCCTTCTTGTCGACACCTTGCTTGGCGACGAAGTCGGCCATGCGGGCCTGGCTGTCCAGCCGTTCCTGGTCCTGATGGATGGCCTTGAACAGGGGGCCGTTGAGCTTGTCCGCGGCGCCCAGGGTTTCAAGCGCGTAGTAGGACTGCCCATAGACGCCCCAACTGCGGCGGAAGAAGTCGGGGCCATGGGTCACGCGGATGAAGTCGATCCGGTCGCCGTTGGCCTTGATCCACGCTTCCAGGGAGGGCTCGATGTCGTAACAGATGTGACAGCCGTAGGAAAAAAACTCGGCCACCTCGGCCTTCGATCCGCTCGCGATGCGCTGGGGATTTTCGACCAGGCGATACTGCACCCCTTCCTTGTAGGCGGATTGAGCGCCTGCAGCCGTCAGCCACAACGCGAGGCCGACGAACAGCCCGAGTTTCGCCAAGAGTCGTGACCCGTTTCGCATGTACCCGTGCTCCTTGAGGGTGATCAGTGCAGTCCTTCGATGTAAGAGGATACGGCTTCGATCTCCTGATTGCTCATCCGGGTGGCGATGCTCTTCATGATCTGGCTGGCCGGCGTACCGGCGCGGGTGCCGGTGCGGTAGGCCTCGAGCTGAAGTTTGGTGTAGGCGGCATGCTGGCCCGCGATGCGGGGATAGCCCGCCGGCCCGTTGCCCGAGCCGCGCGGTCCATGGCAGGCCATGCAGGCGGACACACCGGATTCCTTGTTGCCACCACGATAGACCTTGGCGCCGGCGTCCGCCAGCGCAGGATCCGCGCCGCCGACCTGAGGCCGCTGCTGCGCGAAATAGGCGGCCAGGTCCGCCATGTCTTCGTCGCTCAGCCCCATGGCCATCGGGCTCATCAGCGCATTCTGGCGCTTGCCTTCCTTGAAGGCCTTGAGCTGCCCCACGATGTACTCGGGGCTCTGGCCGGCGAGCTTGGGCCACTGTCCATTCGTGCTGTTGCCGTCGAGACCATGGCAGGCCGCGCAAGGCGCCGCCTTCTGTTGTCCCGCTTCCGGGTTGCCAGCCGCCACCGCGCTGCCGGCCACGCACAACCCGACGAGCATCAAGCCCGCGGCAATCAGTCTGTTCATGGGAAATGCGCCTCCTGATCTGGCATGCTGAATGGCCGAGAGCCGGCAAGGACGTCGCCGAGCGCGCGGAACTCCGGGCTCGCAAGCGCGCAATTCTACAACGTTGGGACCGAAGCCGGTCAACCGGCGCGGTCAAGAGGAACCATCGATCTCATGCGGGACTACAACGCGGCGGTTTTTGTGAAGAGCGTGGCGCAGCTGATGCAGTTGCCCGCCGACGATCTGGCCGAGGTGGCCTTCGCCGGGCGCTCCAATGCCGGCAAATCGAGTGCGCTCAATGCCATCACCCAGCGCCGCGCGCTGGCCCGCACCAGCCGCACGCCTGGACGGACGCAGTTGCTCAATTTCTTCGCCCTGCCCTGTGGCATGCGGCTGGTGGACCTGCCCGGCTATGGCTATGCCGAGGTTCCGCTGGCGGTGAGGCAGGAATGGGCGGCGCTCGTGGAAGGCTATCTGCGCGATCGGCAAAGCCTCAAGGGCGTGGTGCTGGTGATGGATGTGCGTCATCCGCTGACACCGTTCGATCGCCAGATGCTGGACTGGTGCGTCAGCTGCGGCCTGGCCTGTCATGTGCTGCTGACCAAGGCGGACAAACTCGGGCGTGGCGCTGCAGGCAATGCGCTGCTGGCCGTGCGCCGGACCCTGGTTCAGGACGCCCCCGGGGCGACCGTCCAGCTGTTCTCCGCCGTCTCGCACCAGGGTATCGAGGAGGCGCGCGAACGGCTGGAGTCCTGGTTTGACGACCGAAGCGTCCCGGCATAAAAAAAACCGCGATGGCCGAAGGGGGAAGCCATCGCGGTTACAGCGGACTGCGGTCTTGGGGGAAACCGGCCAGCCCGCTTACTCAGGGTAGGAAGAGTATCGTTGCGATACTCGAAAACATAGACCGGGCCGTTTTCCGGAAGTTCCGGCGGCGACGAAAAAAAACATCCGTCCACGAATGTGGCGATCAGGAGCGGTTTCGACCGGGTCGTCAGCTGCCGTGGGCGGCGTCCCAGTTCGCACCGACGCCCGCCTCCACCTCCAGCGGCACGGCCAGATCCGCCGCGCCCTGCATGCGCGTCAGCACCCCCTCCCGGACCGACGCGACGGCGTCGCTGGGGATCTCGAACACCAGTTCGTCGTGCACCTGCAGGATCATCCGTGCCGGCACGGCCGCGTCGAGGATCCAGCGATCGATGGCGATCATGGCGCGCTTGATGATGTCCGCGGCGGTGCCCTGCATGGGGGCATTGATGGCGG
Organism: Pseudomonadota bacterium; assembly: GCA_021783685.1. The sequence continues at coordinate 7,413 of JAJXTQ010000081.1, forward strand.
TGCGCTCGGCGTACTGGCGCAGGCTCGCGTTGCGGGCCTGGATATCCGGCACGTAAAGGCGGCGGCCGAACACGGTTTCCACATAGCCCTGCTCGCGCGCCCGCGCGCGGGTCTGGTCCATGAAGACGCGCACGCCGGGATAGCGCTCGAAGTACAGATCGACGTAGCGCTGCGCCGCCTCGCGCGCGATGCCGAGCTGGCGCGCCAGCCCGAAGGCCGACATGCCGTAGATGAGGCCGAAGTTGATGGCCTTGGCGGCGCGGCGCTGCTCGCCCTGCACCTGCTCCACGGGCACGCCGAACACCTCCGCCGCCGTGGCGCGGTGTACGTCCTCGCCCTGCGCGAAGGCCTGGCACAGCCGCGCATCGCCGGACAGATGCGCCATG
>JAJXTQ010000082.1 GCA_021783685.1 Pseudomonadota bacterium
CGATCTGCCGGCGCTGCTCGTTCAGGGGCAATCTTTCTGCATGTCGTGCTGGCAAGGCGAATCGCGACCGCTCAGCTGTGGTAGGCTGCTGCCCGCTCCCCCTGCCTGACAGTCCCGCATGGCATCCCTGAATCCCGAACAGCATGACGCCGTGCATCATCTCGACAGTCCCCTGTTGGTGCTGGCTGGCGCGGGCAGCGGGAAAACAGGCGTCATCACGCGCAAGGTGGCCTACCTTCTGGCGCAATCTCTGCGACCGAACACCGAAGTGATGGCCGTCACCTTCACCAACAAGGCAGCCCGGGAGATGCGGGATCGCATCAACGGACTGCTCCGCGCCCGACCGGCCCGGCCGCCCTGGATCAGCACCTTCCACAGCCTGGGCTTGCGTCTGCTGCAGCACGATGGTCGAGCGGCTGGGCTCAAACCCGGATTTTCGATTTTCGACAGCGGCGATGGGCGGGGGCTGCTGCGCGAGTTGACGCGGCAAGATGCGGAGATCGGCGATGCCGATCTGCAACGCCTGCAGCACCGCATTTCTTCCCTGAAAAGCGAACTGGTCCTCCCGGCGGCCGCGCTGTCGGCGGCAGAGGACGAGGATGCCTTGCGCCTCGCGCGTCTCTACGGGGACTACGAGCGGCATCTGCGTGCCTACAACGCCGTCGATTTCGATGATCTGATCGCCCTGCCGGTGCGCCTGCTCGGCGAGGATCCGGATTTGCGCGAGCGTTGGCAGAACCGATTGGCCCATCTTCTGGTCGATGAGTACCAGGACACCAATGCCGCCCAGTATCAGATGCTGCGCCATCTGGTCGGGCCGACTGCGCGATTCACGGTCGTGGGTGACGATGATCAATCGATCTACGCATGGCGCGGGGCGCGACCCGAAAACCTGCAGCGGCGGCAGCAGTATTTTCCGCAGCTGCGGGTGATCAAGCTCGAACAGAATTACCGCTCGACGGGTTACATCCTCAAGGCGGCAAACACGCTCATCGCGCAAAACGATCATCTGTTCGAAAAGCGGCTCTGGAGCCGGCTCGGAGAAGGCGAGCGGCTGCGCGTGCTGGCCTGTGAGGGTAGCGATGATGAGGTGCAGCGCGTCGTCGGTGAACTGCTGCAGCACCGTCTGACGCATCGCGCGCGCTATGCCGACTACGCGATTCTTTACCGCAGCAACCATCAGGCGCGCCCGTTTGAACGTGCGTTGAGAGAGCATCAGGTGCCCTATCGCATCACGGGGGGTAGCTCATTCTTCGACGCGGCTGAGGTTCGCGATCTGTTGGCGTATCTGCGGCTGTTGCAGAACCCCGATGACGACGCCGCATTTCTGCGGATCGTCAACGTGCCGCGGCGAGAGATCGGCGCTGGAACGCTCGAAAAACTGGCGGGCTACGCCCAGGGGCGCCGCGTCAGTCTGCTGACCGCGGCCGGCGAGATGGGCCTGCGGCAGTACGTGCCCGAGCGGTCCGCCGAGCGTCTTTACACGTTTGCCGAATGGATGGCGCGGATGCAGCGCACGGCACACGAGGAGGATGCGCCGACCTGTCTCAAGCGCCTGCTGGAAGGCATCGACTACATGAACTGGCTCGCGGAAAGCGACAAGAACCCGCGCGCCGTCGAAAAACGCCAGAAGAACGTGCGCGATCTCATGGATTGGTTCACCCGCCTGCAGGCCCGTTGGGCGGACGAGGCGACGCTGGAGCGGCTGCTCGCCCACATCAGTCTGGTCGGAATGCTCGATCGGCAGGAGGAGGCAGACGCGGACGAAGTGCAGTTGCTCACCCTGCACAGCGCCAAAGGGCTGGAATTCGACCATGTGTATCTGGTTGGCATGGAAGAGGATTTGCTGCCTCATCGCAACAGCCTGGACGCCGGCACGCTGGAAGAGGAACGACGCCTGGCCTATGTCGGTATCACGCGGGCCCGTCGACGATTGACACTCACCTATGCGGCGCGGCGGCGGGTGGGGGGCGAGGACGCGGACCGGGAACCGAGCCTGTTCATGGCCGAGCTTCCGGCCGAAGCGCTGGACTGGGAGCGACCGGGGGATGCCGCCGATCCCGTCGCCCAGAAGGCTCGCGGTCGGGCGCATCTGGATGCCCTGCGCGACATGCTCGCCCGTGAAGACTGACGGCCCGGCGGGCGCTGCCTACGCCGCGAATTCAGTGTCCCAATAGGCCTGCTCGGATTCGGTGCTGGGGACGTAGTCGACCGGGAGCGGGAAATCGTTCAGGTCGCTGGCGATGGCGGCGGCGAGAAATCCGTTTACCCAGCCGAAGACATCCTGGCGGTTGACGACACGACGCAAGCGTTGCATGCGGTGGCGACGTTCCATCCCGTCCATGACGCAGGCATCGCGGATCGCTTTCGCAGTGCCCTCGATGTCGTAGGGGTTGACCAGAAGCGCGCCTTGCTGGAGCTGCGCCGCCGCGCCTGCGAATTCCGAAAGGATGAGCACGCCGTCATCATCGACCGAACAGGCACAGAACTCCTTGGCGACGAGATTCATGCCGTCTTTCAGCGGCGTGACCAAGGCAATGCGGGCGGCGCGATAGTAGGCGATGAGATCCAGACGGTCGACCGCACGGTAGACGTAGTGGATGGGCACCCATCCCCCGGGCCGGGTGAACTCGCCGTTGATCTCGCTGACCAACTGTTCGATGCGGGTCTTGAGTTCACGGTATTGGGGGATGTCGTCGCGACTGGGGACCACTACCTGGATGAGCGTCACACGCTCCTGCAACTCGGGATGGGCCCGCAGCGCGAAGCGGAATGCCTCGAGCCGCAAGGGAATGCCTTTGGTGTAGTCCAGCCGGTCGACGCCGAGGATGAGTTCCCGGCCCGGCAATTCGGCTCGCAGTTTCTCTGCCGCCGTGGTCACGGCCGATGATCGCGCCTGGCGACTGAATGCCCCCGCGTCGATGCCGATCGGAAAGCTGCCGAGGCGCGTCTCGTGACCCGAGGGCAGCCGCAGGTGGTGACTGCGATGACCGACGCGCGCTTCAGGCAGCAGCGTGCGCACGCACTGAACGAAATTGCGGCGATCGCGAGGGGTCTGGAATCCGATCAGATCATACTCGAGCAGGGCGCGCAGCAGCGTATAGCGCCACGGCAGCTTGAGATAGATGTCCAAGGGCGGGAACGGAATGTGCAGAAAAAAGGCGAGGGGTGATTCGACGCCAAGGCGGCGCAGATCGGCGGCGACGAGGATCAGTTGATAGTCGTGGACCCAGATGAAATCGCCGGCCTGAGCCTGTCCGGCGATGGCGCGAGCGTACTTTTCGTTGACCGTGGTATAGCTGTGCCAATAGGCGGGATCGAAGTGGCAGAGCGATTGCAGGTCGTGGAACAGCGGCCATAGCACCTCGTTGGAAAATCCGTGATAAAACCCGGACTGGTCTTCGGCATTCAGCGCAACGGGCGCGAGTCGATAACCGGCCTGATGTGCGGCGCGAGTCAAGGCGGATTCCACACCTTCGTCATGGTCCGTGATGCCGGGCCAACCGACCCAGACCCCGCCTCGATCGCGCAGGACGGGGAGCAGCGCGGTGACCAGCCCGCCGCTGCCGGGACGACTGCTCAGCGAACCGTCCGCGGCGCGATGCAGCACCATGGGCAAGCGATTGGACACGACGATCAAACGACGGCTGGGCTGGGCGTGGTGCATCACGGGAGACTCCCTTTCGGCAATGGTCGGTGCCCGCGGCGCGGCACGGTGACATGCGGGGTCGTGGGGCGCCGGATATCGTTCGTTCGCCGGCGCTGCCCCAGCCCTCAAGGGGCGGACCCTGCCCCGCGTTGGCGGCGCCGTTCGAGCCAACGCTCGAGAAACCGGAGCAATTCTCCGGGAGGACTGAGCCAGCTCTGCGCGTGGGTGGGACGCCAGCGATCGCGCACGAGGATGGCGTAACCCTGATTCCCGAGGGCGCGGAAGGCGTCTTCATCGGTCGTGTCGTCGCCGAGATAGGCGAGCAGCGCGGGATCGGTGCGGTCGCCGCGTGTTTCGGCGAGGACCTGGCGTACCGCCGTACCTTTGTCGACACCCTGGACGCGCAGCTCCATGCCGCCGTCGAAGGCGTGCCAGAACAGGTCGCCAAGCCGGTCGATCCCGGCCAGTCGCGAAGCAAGTTGCGTGTGGACCCGGCGGCGCGCGTCGGTGTCCAGTGCGCGCCAGTGAAAGGCGATCGACGTCGGTTTGCGCTCGAATATTCCCCCGGCCGATTCGATCAGCGTTCGCCAGGACTCGGCGACGTCGAGCGCGGCGGCGGCCGTTTCCGGGATCGGAATCATCTCGCGCCTGCCGTCGGCGAATCGCCGTTCACGACCGTGACTGCCCCAGCACTCCACGGTTGGCGGAAGCAGCATCAGCCCTTCCAGATCATTCAGTGCGCGGCCGGAAATGAGGATCAGGCGGTCGCGTCGCACCGTCGCGATGTCCTGCAACAGTTGCTCGACGCCAGGATAGGGCGTTGCCTGGCCGGGATCTTCCTGAAAGGGCGCAAGCGTCCCGTCATAGTCCAGCATCAGGACGGCGTGGGAGGCCACCGCCGCGCGTTGCCAGAGTGACTCCGGGGGCGCGCCGAATGCGACCATGATGCTTCCTCCGTGGACTGCTGAGCGGGGGTCATGCGGCGCTGCTGCCAGCGCCGACGACCCGGTTCCATCAGGGTTGACCGCTCAGAGCGGCCCGGGGTTCCCCGCTCCGGCCGACGCAGGCGCTCGTCAATCGACGCAGCGGAACACCAGATCGATCAACCGTGGCGCTTCCGCCGGCAGGTCATAGGTATGCGGGCTACGCAGATAGTCGAAGTAGATACCGATCATCGCGGTATGGATGGTGATGGCCGCAAGACGTGGGCAGACGTCCGTCAGGCGGCCCAGGGACTGCTCACGCCGGAACAGATCCTCCATGCTGCCGAGCCAGCTGTCCCGGATCGCCACCAGCCGATTGTTGCTTTCCCGCAGGCCGTCCACGAACTCGCACCGGTGAAACAGGATGGTGTATACGCGTTGCCGTCGGGAGTTGGTGGCGAGGCACTGGAGCGACTGGGCGCAAAACGCTTTCAAGGCTTCGACGGCACCTCCGTCGGCAAGGGTCATCACCTGATCGAAGAGATCCTGCATCGGCAGATGGACACGGCAGTACATGGCGTCGAACAGATCCGCCTTGTTGCGGAAGTGCCAATACACGGCGCCCCGGGTGACCCCAGCGACCTGCGCGATCTCCTCCAGGCTTGCGCGGGCGACGCCGCGTTCGAGAAAGACCGCCTCTGCGGCGTCGAGTATCTGTTCCCTGGTCTGTTCGGCCTCGGCCTTGGTCCGGCGCACCATTTGCACACGCTCCCTGCTGATCAATGGTGAATGGATGTAGTATAGTTTTAATGGCAAACAAACGCGAATGTATGTAGTATGGCCCGGAGTCGCCCATTGCCTGCGGCAGACCAACGTCCGCGATCGGTCGTCGCCCGATCGGAGCGGATGGTTCAGTGGTCCTCACCTGAGAGCGGAGAAGAACGTCCCATGATGCGCGCCATCGTCCCTGCCCGTCCGCGGGTCTTGTCGGTCCTGCGGGTGATGTTCCTGTTGTCGGTGCTGAGTGCCTGCGGCAAGCAGGAGCAGGATCCAAAGGCCCAAGGCGCGGCGCCGCCCGTACCTGAGGTCGGGGTCACCGCCGTTCAACCTCGCGACGTGGCGGTCGAGAACGAGTACGCAGGCCGCACCGCCGGCTTTCGCGAAGTCGAGGTGCGGGCACGGGTGACGGGCATCCTGCAGAAGCGGACCTATCTGGAGGGTCAGCGCGTCAAGGCGGGGGATGTCCTGTTTCAGATCGATCCCGCGCCGTTTGCGGTGGCGCTGGCCAGGGCGCAGGCCAGACTGCAGGACGGTGAAGCCCAGTTGCGTCAGGCGGAACGGGACTGGGCGAGGGTCTCGGCGCTGTACGGCGAGAACGCCATTAGCGCGCGCGAACGGGACACGTCGCAGTCGAACCTGGATTTGGCGCGGGCCAATCTGGCTGGCGCGAAGGCCGACGTGGAAGCGGCCCGCATCGATCTGGGCTACACGCGGGTCGAAGCGCCCGTGAGCGGCGTGACCAGCCTGGAGGTGCGTTCCGAGGGTAGCTTGGTGGGGCCGGGTGCGGCCGACAGCCTGCTCACGCGGATCACCCAGCTCGACCCGCTGTATGTCAATTTTTCCTACCCCGATGCCGATGCCTTGCGGCAACGGGCGCTCTTGGCGAGCGGCAAGCTGACCATGGCCGGTGAGGAGCGGCTGGCCGCCGAACTGCGCTTCGGCGACGGTTCGGTCTACGGCCATGAGGGTTACATCAGCTTCACGGACAGCACCATCGATCCCGCTACCGGCACGGTGCGGGCCCGCGCGGTCTTTCCCAATCGCGAGGCCAGTCTGTTGCCCGGACAGTTTGTCCGCATCGTGCCCAAGGGCTTGACGCGCAAGGGGGTGATCGTCATCCCCCAGGCGGCGGTCATGCAGGGTCCGCAGGGCACTTTCGTCTACCTGGTGGGTGAGGACGACAAGGCAAAAATCCAGCCGGTGACGACCGGATCGACCCTGCAATCGGAATGGCTGATCGAGGAAGGGCTCAAGCCGGGCGACCGTGTCATCGTCGATGGGGTCATCAAGGTGCGGCCTGGGTCGCCCGTGAAGGTGGCGGCACCCGCAGCGGGCAATGCGCCCAGTGCGCCCGTCCAGCCGGAATCCGAACGGGAGCAACCCCTGCGCTCTGCCGGCGCGCGGGAGGCAACCGCATGATTTCCGCTTTCTTCATCCGTCGGCCTGTCTTTGCCTCGGTGCTCTCGATCGTCATTGTCCTGGCAGGGCTGATGGCCATGCGGGCGCTGCCGATCGCCCAGTACCCGGAAATCGTTCCACCGGAGGTGTCGGTCAGCACCACCTACCCCGGCGCCAGTGCCGAGGTGATCGCCGAGACCGTGGCCGCGCCCATAGAGCAGGAAATCAACGGCGTCGAGAACATGATCTACATGCGCTCGGTGGCCTCCGCCAGCGGCCAGCTGCGCATTACCGTGAGCTTCGCCATCGGCACCGACCCCGACCAGGCCACCATCGACGTCAACAACCGCGTCAAGGCAGCCGAAGCGCGTCTGCCCGAGGAGGTGCGCCGCCAAGGCGTGCGGGTGCAGAAGCGCTCCAGCAGCATCCTGGCATTGATCGCCATGAATTCGCCCACCGGGCAGTACGACTCGGTGTTCATCAGCAACTATGCGCTGCTGAACGTCATCGATGAGATCAAACGTATCCCCGGTGTCGGCGATGCGTCCCTGTTCGGCCAGAAAGACTATTCGATGCGCATCTGGTTGCGCCCGGACAAGCTGGCGCAATTCAACCTGACGGCCAGCGACGTGGCACAGGCGATTCAGGAACAGAATGCCCAGTTTGCAGCCGGGCAGTTCGGCCAGGAACCGATCAGCGGTGAGAACGCCTACACCTACACCGTCAATACGCAGGGGCGCCTGGCCGACCCCGCAGCCTTCGGGCGCATCATCCTGCGCTCGGACCCATCCGGTGCGACCTTGCGGCTGAGCGACGTTGCCCGGGTGGAGCTGGGCGCGCAGGACTACAATTTCGAAGCGACCTTCGGCGGCAAGCCGGCCGTTCCCATCGGGCTGTATCTGCAGCCGGGCGCCAATGCCCTCGAGACCGTGGACGCGATCCGTGCCAAGATGGCCGAAATTTCCCAGCGCTTTCCGGACGGCCTCGCATACGAGATTCCCTTCGACACCACCAAGTTCGTGCGGGTATCGATCGAGGAGGTGATC
>JAJXTQ010000083.1 GCA_021783685.1 Pseudomonadota bacterium
TGCTCGCCGCGTTGCCGCCCCGGCTGCTGCCCGGGGATCAGGTCGTGGTGATGAGCAACGGGGGTTTCGACGGCTTTCATGCCCGCCTCATGGCCGCCTTGGACGGACGGGCATGACCGCGGACAGTCGCGCTCCGGTGGCCTTGGCCTGGACCGGTGCCTCCGGCGCCGCCTATGGGGTGCGCCTGCTGGAGTGCCTCCTGGGCGCCGGTGAGCGCGTCTATCTGATGGTTTCGCGTCCCGGTCTGCTGGTCATCAACGGCGAGACCGATCTCGCACTGCCGGGTCGGGCGGTCGATGTCCAGCAGCAGCTTGCCGCGCATTTTCACGCGGCGCCCGGTCAGTTGCGCGTGTTCGGGCAGGACGAGTGGACCGCGCCGGTGGCCAGCGGTTCGGCGCGGTTTCGAGCCATGGTGGTCTGTCCCTGCAGCATGGCGACGCTGGCCGCGATCGCCGGCGGCGCAAGCCGCAGCCTCATCGAGCGCGCCGCCGACGTGACGCTGAAAGAGCAGCGCCGACTGATCCTCGTGCCGCGCGAGACGCCCTTTTCGGCCGTTCATCTCGAGAACATGCTGGCGCTGGCCCGGCTCGGGGTGATCATCGCGGCGGCCAATCCGGGCTTCTACCATCGGCCCGCGCAAGCCTCGGATCTGGTCGACTACATGGTCGCCCGCATCCTCGATTTGCTCGATGTGCCGCACCGCCTGCTGCCGCGCTGGGGCGAACCCGAGCCGACATAGCAGGCATCACGGGACGCCGCGACCGGAAAGGCGTTTCCTCCACCGACGGATGTGCTGATGTCGACGAACCCGGAGCGTCGCGGCGCGCTGATTGCCTGGTCGCTGTACGACTGGGCCACCAGCGCCTACGCGGCCCTGATCCAGACGTTTCTGTTCCCCGCCTATTTCGCCCGCGCCATCGCGCCCGACGCGGCCACCGGCACGGCGTGGTGGGGGAACACCATGGGGCTCGCGGGGCTCGCCATTGCGGTGCTGGCCCCGATCCTGGGCGCGCTGGCGGATCGCGGCGGCCAGCGCCGCCGGTTCCTCGCCCTGCTCACCCTGATCAACGTACTGGCCACTGCGGCGCTGTGGACCGTGCGGCCGGAGGCCGATCTGGCGCTGCGCGCGCTGGTACTGGCCGGCGTGGGAACCGTGGCGCTGGAACTGGCGTTCGTGTTCTACAACGCGCAGCTGGCCGATCTGGCGGCGCCCGAGCGAATCGGGCGCTGGTCGGGCTGGGCCTGGGGGCTGGGCTATCTCGGCGGGCTGGCCTGCCTGATCCTCGCCTTGCTGGGGTTCGTGCAGGCGACACCGCCGCCTTTCGGCCTCGATCCGGCCGCGGCCGAACCCGTGCGCGCCACCTTCCTGCTGGCGGCTGCCTGGACCGCCGTGTTTGCCTTGCCGTTGCTGCTGGCGCCTGACGCGGCACGGGCCCGGACCGACGCGCCGGCCGGGCGTGTGTTGCGGACGGCCTTCGCCGATCTGGCCCGTTCCCTGCGCAGGCTGCGCCACGATGCCTCGATGTTGCGCTTCTTCGTCGGCCGCCTCTTGCTGATCGACGGGCTGACCACGGTGTTTGCCTTCGGCGGCCTGTTCGCCGCCGGGACCTTCGGCTTCGACGAACGGGCGGTGCTGCTGTTTGCCATCGTGCTGAACCTCACCTCCGCGGTGGGTGCGGTGGCATTCGCCGGGCTCGACGACCGGCTGGGCGCCCGCTCGGCCATGGTCTGGAGTCTGGTCGGGCTCCTGATCACCGGCGCCGCGCTGCTGCTCGCCCCGGGCGCGCGGGCATTCTGGGTCTGCGGCGCCTTGCTGGGCATTTTCGTGGGGCCCGCTCAGGCGGCCAGCCGCTCCTATCTTGCACGCATGGCGCCTGCAGGCCAGCGCAACGAACTGTTCGGGCTGATGGCCTTTTCGGGCAAGGCGACGACCTTCCTGGGACCGTTCCTGGTGGCGGCGCTCACGACGGCGAGCGGCAGCCAGCGGGTGGGGCTCGCGGTGGTGCTGGTGATGTTCACTGCGGCGCTGCTGCTGACGGTCGGTGTCGCATCCGACCGCAACGCGCGGCAATGACGCTACACTCGGCGGAGAGACGTTTCCAGGGAGGGAGCCGTCATGACCATCACCGAGGCGCGTCCGGCGGCGACCGTCGTCCTGTTGCGGGACAGCCCGCGGGGCCCGGAAGTCTTCATGGTGCGCCGTCACCACCAGATCGATTTTGCGGGCGGCGCCCTGGTTTTCCCCGGGGGCAAGGTGGCGCCCGAGGATGTTCGTCTGGCGCAGGCGCGGGTCCCGGAGGACACGCTTGGGTCGTTTCGCCTGGCGGCCATTCGCGAGTTGTTCGAGGAGGCCGGGCTGTTGCTGGCCGAACCGGCAGCGGGTTCAAGGGGCGCGAGCGCCGAACCCATGGATCGATTGCGCACGGAACTGGTGCAGGCCGGCATCGATTTTCCCGCCTTGCTGGAAAGCCTGGGCATGCACCCGCTGCCCGAAGCCCTCCTGCCGTTCGCGCACTGGATCACGCCGGAAGGGGTGCCCAAGCGCTTCGATACCCATTTCTTTCTGGCGCGCATGCGGGGCGAGACGGCGCTCCGCCACGATGGGGGCGAGACCGTCGATTCGCTGTGGATCACGCCGCATGATGCGCTGGCCGCCGCGCAGGCCGGCCGCCAGACCATCATCTGGCCGACGCGGATGAATCTGCAGAAACTGGCGCAGCACCCGACGGTGGATGCGCTGTGGCGCGCGACCCGCGCCGCGCCGGTCGTGACGGTCCTGCCGCAAATGGTGCAGACCCCGCAGGGCCCGCGCCTGCGCATTCCGGAGGCAGCGGGCTATCCGGAGTGCGAGGTGGATCTCGCCACCGTCGCGGGTGCTGGACGCTAGCGACGCGCCGCGCCGGCCACCGACGGGTTTACTCGAAGCGAATCGTGGGCGTCGGGGTCAGGGCAAGGATCGGCGCGACGGCCGTGCCGACACCGGGGACGGTGGCGACCCCCGCGATCAGTGAAGTTTTTCCCGCCACCAGCGCGGTGTTTGTCGCGGTGACTGCGCCTTGCCGCGCAAGGTTGGTGAGGATGGGATAATCGGCTTCGATTTCGCGGGCCTTGCCGCTGACATCATATGAGCCGATGACGACATTGCGCTCGGTCAAATCGGCAATCGGACGCTCGAAGCGGCCGAACTCGAGGACGTAGGCCTGCCCGGAGACTGCGGACAGTTCGTCCTCGGTCATTTCCGACAGGGCGGCGGAAGCCGAAAAAGGCACGGCCAGCAGGCCCGCCAGCGGCAACAGTGCGGAACGAACGTTCATCATTTGCTCCCGTCATATGACTTCGTGAGAAGATCCGCCGCAGCAGCGGAAGACGCGCTACAGACGGGTTGATTCGCGCCTTTGTGATAAGCACTTTTCGAGCCACACCGCAAGGCAGGACTAGAATAAGCCGCCCATCGTGACAATACGACGACCGCCGGCCTCGACCCCCGTGGAACATCCGGCTCCCACCCAGCAAGGACGCGGCGAGACCACATCATGCAAGCAAGTCCATCCGCGGCGAGCCGCGCGCCCATCGGCGTCCTGCTGGCCAATCTGGGCAGCCCGGAAGCGCCGACACCGGCCGCCGTCCGGCGATATTTGGCGGAATTTCTGAGCGATTCCCGCGTCATCGAGGCGCCCCGCTGGATTTGGCAGCCGATCCTGCACGGCGTGATTTTGCGCATCCGGCCCCGTCGCAGTGCGGCGGCCTACGCCAGCGTCTGGCTGCCGGAAGGCTCGCCGCTGCGCGTGTATTCGCGCCGCCAGGCCGTGGCGTTGCAGGCGGATCTCGACCGGCACGCACCCGACCGTTACCGGGTCGCGCTCGCCATGCGCTACGGGCAGCCGTCCATAGCCGAGGGGCTCGATGTGCTGCGGTCGGCAGGGTGCGAGCAGGTGTTGGTGTTGCCCCTGTACCCCCAGTATTCGGCCACGACCACCGCATCGGTCATCGATGCGGCCAGCGACTGGCTCCGTGCCCAGCGGGTCATCCCCGAACTGCAGTGGGTCACCCAATATGCCGAAGTGCCTGGCTATATCGCAGCGCTCGCCACCCGCGTGAACGATCACTGGACGCGGAACGGGCGTGGCGAGCGGCTGATCATGTCGTTCCACGGCCTGCCGCAGCGCTACGCCGATCTTGGCGATCCGTACGGCGCCCAGTGCCGCGCCACGGCCCGGGCGCTGGCGGCCGCGCTCGATTTGCCCGACGACCGCTGGGCCATGGCCTTCCAGTCCCGTTTTGGACCGAGCCGCTGGCTGGGGCCCTATACCGACGAAGTGCTGTCCCAATGGGCGCAGGCCGGCATCCGGAGCGTCGATGCGGTCTGTCCCGGCTTTGCGGCGGATTGCCTCGAAACCCTGGAGGAGATCGCCGAGCGCTACGCCGCAGGATTCGCGCGGCAGGGCGGCACCCTGCACTACATCCCGGCGCTCAACGACGCGCCGGAACACATCGCGTTCCTGGCCGAGCTGATCATCGGTCGGACGCGGGGCTGGAGCGTCTGAGGGAGATCAGTCGGCCGCGACGTGCGCGATGCGGGCGTGCAGTGGACTGGAGCGCGGAAAATGGCTGCGCAGGAAGGCCATCTGGTCGGCCAGCACGCGTCGCCCCTGCAGGTAGATGTACTCCGCGTGCGTCGGCGAAAACGGCACCGCGAGCAGTTGCATGCCGGCCTGTTCGGGCGTGCGCCCGGCCTTGTGGTTGTTGCACCGCTTGCAGGCAGCCACCACGTTGGTCCAGAGATCCTTGCCCCCCTGGCTGAGCGGCGTCACATGGTCGCGCGAGAGATCAACGGCCGGGAATGAGCCGCCGCAATAGAGGCAGAGGTGTCCGTCGCGGCGGAACAGGGTGCGATTGCCCAGCGGGGGCGTATAGCGGTCCCTGAGCTCATGCAGCATGTGGTTGTGGCCGAAGGTGGCCAGGATCGACTGGACCTCGATGACGCTGCGCCGTCCGCTGCGGGCATTGATTCCGCCGCGAATCCGGTAGAGCGGCGCCCCCAGGGCATAGGCCACCTCGCCGAGATGATGCAGCCGCGCGGCTTGCTGGTAGTCGATCCACTCCAGCGGCATGCCGCCCGCATCGGTCCGAAGGACGTGCTGATTCAAGTTGTGCATGGGGTGCCCCGAACGGTTGACCCTTACTCTTCCTGAAGCCTGCCCTTGTATGTCAGATCGGCATTGAAAATGCAAGGGGTCGATTCCGCGAGCGGACGGCCGCGTCGCAGCGATCCCGATGCCGTCCCGTCATGCCCAGCCGCGCCCGAGATGTCGATCGTTGCTGGACGAACGTGCCCACGCCCGCGGGGACGTGGTGCCCGGGGCCGGACTCGAACCGGCATGGGACAGGCCCGAGGGATTTTAAGTCCCTTGCGTCTACCGATTTCGCCACCCGGGCGTGCGGCGCGGCCATTGTAGCCGACGCAGCGGGCGGCTGTACCGGCCGGCCGGGCCCGTGGTCAGACAAAAAATTGACAATTTGCGGCACTCGTGGTGTACATACCGAAATTCTAAGAACAGTCGATGCAATGCGGGGGCTCTGGAAGGAAATGGCGCATTCCAAGATTCTGATTCTCGACGATGATGCGCGCCAGGCCGAGTCTCTGAAAGCCATCTTTGACTTCATCGATGTCGAAGGCGAGCAGGTCGCCGACCCGGCAACCTGGGACTGGTCGCAGTGGCGCACCCGGGATTGGGCCGCGGTGTGCGTGGGTCACCTGGCATCCGCCGCGGAACGGGACCGGTCCTTGTCCCGCCTGCACGCCGAGGCGCCCCAACTGCCCATCCTGTGGCTCGACGCGACGAGCGCCGGTCCGCAGGACCACCCGCTCTGGCCGCTGCAGCAGCCGGTTCGCCACGAGCAATTGGTGGAAACACTCCGGCAGGTCGACCTTTACCGGCAGAGTCTGGCGGTAAAGGACAGACCGCGGAACGTGGAACTGTTCCGCAGCCTGGTGGGGAACTCGCGCGCCATCCGCAACGTGCGCAAGCTGATCAGCCAGGTCGCCGGGTCTGACGCCAACGTGCTGATACTTGGCGAGTCCGGCACCGGCAAGGAGGTCGTCGCCCGCAACATCCACTACTACTCGACGCGCCGCAACGGCCCCTTCGTGGCGGTCAACTGCGGCGCCATCCCGGGGGAGTTGCTCGAATCGGAATTGTTCGGCCACGAGAAAGGGGCGTTTACCGGGGCCGTGAGCAGCCGCCAAGGGCGCTTCGAGGCGGCGCAGGGCGGCACCCTGTTTCTCGACGAGATCGGCGACATGAGTCTGCCGATGCAGGTCAAGCTGCTGCGCGTCCTGCAGGAACGGGTCTTCGAGCGCGTCGGCAGCAACCGCAGCCTGCCGGCGGACGTGCGGATCGTCGCGGCAACCCACCGGGTGCTCGAGGAGCAGATCGCGAAAGGCCAGTTTCGCGAAGACCTCTATTACCGGCTGAATGTCTTCCCCATCGAAATGCCGCCGCTGCGCGAACGCATCGAAGACCTGCCGTTGCTGCTCGAAGAGATCGTCGCCCGGCTCGAGCACGAACGCGGCACGTCGGTCCGGCTGACGCCGGGCGCGGTCATTGCGCTTTGCCAGTCGCGCTGGCCCGGAAACGTGCGCGAGCTGGCGAATCTCGTCGAGCGCCTGGCCATTCTGCATCCCTTCGGCAAGGTCGACCTGGTCGATCTGCCCGAGGCCTATCGACCGGCGGCGGGCGACGGCGTGGGCGGCGAGCCGGCGGCGGTTCACCCGGCGCTGGAGAGTCTCGCGAATGGTGAGGCGTCCGCACTGCCGCGCTTGCCGCGCGAGGGTATCGACCTGAAACAGTACCTGGCCGATGTCGAGATTCATCTCATCCGGCAGGCACTCGACGCCAGTGGCGGCGTCGTGTCGAAGGCCGCCAAGCTGCTGCAGGTGGGACGGACGACGCTGGTCGAGAAGCTGCGCAAGTATGGCCTCATGCGCTCGGACATGCCCCTGGACTGAGCGTGCCGCGGCGCGCCGAGACCCGAATCCCGTGAATGACGCCGGTGCGGTTGCCGGATCCGATGCGACCCGAGGGCCGTACTGCTCGCCGCCGATGCCCATGGCCCGGCGAACGGCCGACCGGTGGGCGGCCACCGTGGCGGCACACCCGGGCGAGGCGAGCTCGATCCGGCATTCCACGCACCTCCAGACGGAGCACCTTCGATCATGCCGACCCCGCCGCCCTGGTCGCATCGCAGCATCCCGCCGGGCGAGCGCCGGGCGGCGCGGCGACCCTCGCGGCGGTGGCGGAGGTGGTGTCTTTGGGCACTGCCGGGAGCAGCGCTTGCGATGACGGCGGCGCCACTCATGGGCCTCGCGATCCTGCCCCCGCCGACCAGCGCCTTCATGGTGCAGCAACTGGCGCGCAACGTCGCGGCCGGCGACTGGCGCCTGCCGGCCTATCGCTGGGTGCCCGCCGACCGGATTTCACCGCAGCTCGCCTTGGCCGTGATCGCGGCCGAGGATCAGCGCTTTCCAACCCACTTCGGGCTCGACCTGGAGGCGATCCGGCGTGCGGCGGATCACAATGCGCGGGGCGGACGGACGCGCGGGGCCAGCACCATCACCCAGCAGACCGTGAAGAACCTGTTTCTCTGGCCGGGGCGGAGCTGGCTGCGCAAGGGACTCGAGGCATGGCTCGCCCTCTGGATGGAAGCGCTGCTGTCCAAAGGGCGGATTCTGGAACTGTATCTCAACCTG